>NZ_JBMCZA010000228.1:2840-4282 GCF_048654705.1 Nocardioides sp. CPCC 206348 | reverse complement strand
GCGTCGAGCACCGCCAGGTCGTCGTCGGTACGACGTTCGGCTGCCAGCGCCGCTGCCCGCACCTCGATGGCGTGCCGCACCTCGAGCAGGTGGGCCAGCTCGACGCGATCGACCTGGCGACGCATCAGCGCCTGCATCTCGGTGGCCGCTGCGACGTACGTGCCGTCGCCGCGGCGTACCTCCAGCAGGCCGACGTGGGCGAGCGCCTTGACCGCCTCACGGACGGTGTTGCGGCTGACGCCCAGGGACGCCCCGAGCACCGGCTCGGGCGGGATCCGGGTGCCGACGGTCCACTCACCGCTGGCGAGCAGCGCGCGCATCCCCTCGATGGCCTGGTCGACCAGGGAGGCGGTGTGTGCGGGGGCGAGCGGCATCGTCGTCCTTTCGTCCAATCATCCTACGTCTGTCTACACTAGTCCTCATGCCGCCCACCGCGCAGCCGTCGCGCCTCTCGCACCTCCTCCGGGGACATCTCTCCGAAGGGGCCGAGGTGAGCGCGCAGACGCGGCGTCGGGCGACCATCAGTCTGGTCGTTGCCGTCCTGCTTGTCGCGTTCAACCTGCGGATCGCGGTCACCAGCCTCGGCGCGATGCTCGATCGGCTCGGCTCGATGGGCCTCTCCGCCACCACGCAGGGCGTCCTGACGTCCCTGCCCGTGCTGTGCTTCGCCGCGGTCGGCGCGACCGCCATGATCGTCACCCGCCGCGTCGGCGTGGACCGCGGCCTCGAGGGCGCACTGGTCCTGCTCGCCGCCGGCCTGGTGCTGCGCGTCGTCGACGGCACCCCCGCCCTCATCGCCGGAACCCTGGTCGCCTGCGCCGGCATCGCGCTCGCGAACGTGCTGATCCCGGCGATCGTCAAGGAGCACTTCCCCACTCGCGTCGGCGCCATGACCGGCGCCTACAGCGCGGTCCTCTCGCTCGGCTCGGCGTTCGGCGCCGCGCTCACCGTCCCGATCGCGAACGCGACCGGCAGCTGGCGCGTGGGCCTCGGCGTCTGGGCGGCGCTCGCCCTCATCGCTGCGGTCGCGTGGGCGCCGTACTGCCGGGGCCGCAACCGCCAGCGCTCGACCGCCCGCGGCACCTCGATGTGGCGCAACCCCACCGCGTGGGCCGTCACCGTCCTCTTCGGCACCCAGTCGCTGTTCGCCTACGTGATGATGAGCTGGCTCCCGAGCGTGTACGTCGACGCCGGCTTCAGCGACGAGACGGCCGGCCTGCTGCTGGCGGTGAGCATCCTCATCGGGGTCCCGTGCTTCTTCATCGTCCCGACCATCGCCGGCCGGATGCGCCACCAGGGCCACCTGGTCGCCGTACTCACGGCCTTGACGGTGCTCGGCTGGCTCGGCCTGTGGCTGGCCCCCGCCGGCGGCGCCTGGCTGTGGGCCGCCCTGCTCGGCGTCGGTGGCTCGGTGTTCCCCGTCGTCCTGTCCTTCTTCGCGC
>NZ_JBMCZA010000228.1:2642-2754 GCF_048654705.1 Nocardioides sp. CPCC 206348 | reverse complement strand
GGACCCTTCCCTGCCTGCTGCTCGCCGGCCTCGGCGTGGTCCAGATCAGCACCGGCTACCTCGCCGGGCGCCCGGTCCGGATCGGCGCCCGCTGACCTCCTTTCCGACAAGG
>NZ_JBMCZA010000228.1:2520-2632 GCF_048654705.1 Nocardioides sp. CPCC 206348 | reverse complement strand
GGACGCTTCCCTGCCTGCTGCTCGCCGGCCTCGGCGTGATCCAGATCAGCACCGGCTACCTCGCCGGACGCCCGGTCCGGATCGGCGCCCACTGACCTCCTTTCCGACAAGA
>NZ_JBMCZA010000228.1:2314-2510 GCF_048654705.1 Nocardioides sp. CPCC 206348 | reverse complement strand
GGCGGCGCCTGGCTGTGGGCCGCCCTGCTCGGCGTCGGCGGATCGGTCTTCCCGGTCGTCCTGTCCTTCTTCGCGATGCGGACGACGTCGTCCGTCGACACCGCCGCGCTGTCGACGATGGCGCAGAGCATCGGCTACCTGCTGGCGGCCAGCGGCCCGTTCGTCGTGGGCGTCATGCACCACGCCACCGGCAGCT
>NZ_JBMCZA010000228.1:1642-2291 GCF_048654705.1 Nocardioides sp. CPCC 206348 | reverse complement strand
CAACTTTTCGGATAGCGTGCCTCCAGTCGAAGGAGGCGCCCGATGGAGACCACGACCGCACGACAGTACGGCGGCCAGTCGGCCGAGGAACGGGACCGCAGCCGGCTCCTGCGACTGCGCGCCGCTGCCCTCGACCTGTTCGGCACCCACGGCTACCAGGCCACGTCGATCGACCGACTCTGCTCGACGGCATCGGTCTCCACGCGCCACTTCTACCTGCAGTTCAGCTGCAAGGAGGACCTCCTCCTCGACCTCTACGGCGCGATCACGGCCGACGCCTACGAAGCCGTCGCCGTCTCGCTGGCCGCGAGCCAGGAGGACGACTTCCGCCGGCGCCTCGACGCCGCCGTCCGCGCCTATCTCCGACCCGTGCTGGCCGACCCCCGGACCGCCCGGATCGCCTTCGTCGAGATCGTCGGCGTCAGCCCGCGGGTCGAGCAGCAGCGGCTCGACTTCCGGGCGACCATCGTGGCGCTCGTCGAGGACGAGGGGCGTCGGGCCGTCGCCCGCAAGGAGATCGCACCACGGGACTTCCGCTTCCTCGCCCTCTCCCTCAGCGGTGCCATCAACGTCGTGGTCCACGACTGGATGCTCCAGCGCAAACGGGCGTCGGCACGGCGACTCGAGGACCAGTTGTCCGCACTCGCGA
>NZ_JBMCZA010000228.1:1332-1632 GCF_048654705.1 Nocardioides sp. CPCC 206348 | reverse complement strand
ATCAACGTCGTGGTCCACGACTGGATGCTCCAGCGCAAGCGGGCGCCGGCCCGACGACTCGAGGACCAGTTGTCGGCACTCGCGGTCCACCTGCTGACGGGCGACGCGACTCCCCTCTGAACGGGCCTCTGAAGGTATCTGAAAAGGCATCTGGCTGGCCGCTCCGACGCCCTCTACGCTCCGCTCATGCGAAAGACCATCATTTCGCTTTGTGGGCTGCTCGCGGTTCTCATCGCGGTCGTGCTGCTCACCCCTGCTGTCCCTGCCTCCTCTGCCTCCCCGGCCTCTGCGGACGAGCCG
>NZ_JBMCZA010000228.1:1030-1322 GCF_048654705.1 Nocardioides sp. CPCC 206348 | reverse complement strand
CGCTCCGCTCATGCGAAAGACCATCATTTCGCTTTGTGAGCTGCTCGCGGTTCTCATCGCGGTCGTGCTGCTCGCCCCTGCTGTCCCTGCCTCCGCGGCCGAGCCCTTGCCGCTCCCGGAGGACGATCCGTTCTTCGCCGCACCGGCCGACCTGGCGTCGTACCAACCGGGGCAGGTGATCGCGTCACGTCGGGTCCAGGTCAGGTCCTTCGAGCTGCCGATCCCTGCCGCTGCCTGGCAGTTGCTCTACCGCACCTCGGACCGCACCATGACACCGACCGTGACCGTCACC
>NZ_JBMCZA010000228.1:0-1020 GCF_048654705.1 Nocardioides sp. CPCC 206348 | reverse complement strand
CTGCCGATCCCTGCCGCTGCCTGGCAGTTGCTCTACCGGACCTCGGACCGCACCGGGACACCGACCGTGACCGTCACGACCGTCATCGTGCCGACGGCCCCCTGGACCGGACCCGGGCCACGCCCCCTGGTCTCGTACCAGACCGCGGAGGACGGCGTCTCGACCCGCTGCGCACCGTCGTACGCACTGACGGCCGGCGCCTCGGGCGGCTTCACCGGGTCGTACTCGGAGACCCCGATCGTCGTCGCTGCCCTGCTCCAGGGCTGGGCCGTCTCCGTGCCGGACTACGAGGGCATGGAGTCGCAGTTCCTCGTCGCCGACGTTGCCGCGAAGGCGGTCCTCGACGGTCTTCGCGCGGCGCGACAGCTCACCGCCGCCGGCCTCCAGGACTCGCCGGTCGCGATCTGGGGCTACTCCGGCGGCGCCTTCGCGACGGCCAACGCCGCGCAGCTGCAGGGGGCCTACGCCCCGGAGCTGCCGATGCGGGGCGTGGCCCTCGGCGGACTGCTCGGCGACGTCCGCGCCACGATCGACGCCTTCGACGGCAGCATCGCCGGCGGCGCCATCCCGATGGGCATGCACGGCTTCGACCGGGCCTATCCCGAGGTCGGCATCGTCCAGTACCTCAACCCGCTCGGCAGGCAGCTCTTCGAGACCATGCGCGACGACTGCCTCTTCGACGCCGCTCCACGGCGTCCGTTCCTTCGGATGCGCGACATCGAGAGCGTCCCGAACGCCCTCGACACCCCCGCCGTGGCCGCGATGCTGCGCGAGAACAGCCCGCGCCACCGCAGCGGGACCCCCACCGCGCCGGTGTACGAGTACCACACGCTGCTCGACGAGTTCGCTCCGATCGGGCCCGCCAAGGACACGCTCCGCAACTACTGCCGGGGTGGCGTCGCCGTCCAGCACGACGTCAAGCTGCTCGGCGAGCACCTCACCGAGATCGTCCTCGGCGCGCCGGGCGCGATCGCCTACCTCCGCGCGCGGTTCGCCGGGAAGCCTGCTCCGAGCAACTGC
>NZ_JBMCZA010000227.1:144-1489 GCF_048654705.1 Nocardioides sp. CPCC 206348 | reverse complement strand
CCTCCGTGCTCGGATCGTCGGCCGCATCCTCGGACGGGTTCGCGGACGGACTCGTCTCGTCAGCAGCCGATTGGGGGTCCGTCGTCTCGACCACGACCAACGGATCGACGCCCGAGGTCGTCGAGACGTCGGCCGGCTTGGGGCCGTCCGCCTCGTCCTTGCCCTTCGCGGTCGTACCGCTGCCGAGGCCAGCGATGCCGAGCACCCACGCGGCGGCGAGAACAGCGAGCACGGCCGCGACCGCACCGCGCACCAACCAGGTCCTGCTCATCTGTGTCTCCCCATGTCCGAGTACAGGACACGATCGTACGACGTCTGGTCGGTGCCCGCCCGGCCGCTACCCTCCCTTGGTGGGTTCCATGGCGAGCAGCGAGACCGAATCACTCCGCCCGAGCCCGACTCCGGGCGTCGTGGCCCGGGTGGCGGGCATGGCGGTCTTCGTCGTGGGCCTGGTCGCCTACATGCAGGTCAACGGCCTTCCCCGGCAGGGCTACCAGGTCGTGATCATCCTCTGGCTGGCCACGGTCGCCTGGGACGTACGACGTCCGATGCGGGAACACCTGGCGTTCCTGCGTGACTGGTGGCCGCCGTTCGCCGTGCTCCTGCTCTACCTCTACAGCCGGGGCGTCTCCGACAACCTCGGGATCCTCGACGTCAGCTTCACCTGGCCGATCGAGGCCGACCGCTGGCTGTTCGGCGGGACCCTGCCGACCGAGTACCTCCAGGCACACCTGTGCGGCGTGCCCTGCCGCCAGTCCCTGCAGCCCCGCTGGTACGACGTCGTGCTCACCACGGTCTACTACTCCCACTTCTTCGCCGCACTCGCCGTGGGCGCCGTGCTGTGGAAGCGCAACCGCCCCGCCTGGATCGGCTACATGCGGCGCTACCTGGCCATCATGTTGCTCTCGGTGGCCGGCTACATCCTCTATCCGATGGCTCCGCCGTGGATGGCCGCGCGCGACGGCTACCTGACCGACGACGTTGCACGGATCACCGGCCGGGGCTGGTTCGACCTCACCGCCTCGAGCCGGTCGGTCACGGCGAGCACCGAGACCACCGCACAGCAGGACCTCTCGTCCATCGGCAACCAGGTCGCGGCGATGCCGTCACTGCACTCGGCCCTCGCGATCTTCATCGCGTGGTGGGTGGTGTCGCACTTCCGGACGCCGTGGCGCTGGACCGTGCTGCTCTACCCCGCGAGCATGCTGTTCGCGCTGGTCTACTACGCCGAGCACTACGTCGTCGACGAGATCGCTGGTGCCCTGCTCGTCGTGGTGGTGATGGTCGCCTGGGGGTGGTGGGACCGGCGTCGCCGGAAGAGCCAGGAAGCGAGCCTGGAAACGAG
>NZ_JBMCZA010000227.1:0-134 GCF_048654705.1 Nocardioides sp. CPCC 206348 | reverse complement strand
GCCATCATGTTGCTCTCGGTGGCCGGCTACATCCTCTACCCGATGGCTCCGCCGTGGATGGCTGCTCGCGACGGCTACCTGACCGGAGACGTCGCGCGGATCACCGGCCGGGGCTGGTTCGACCTCACCGCCTC
>NZ_JBMCZA010000226.1:43172-45449 GCF_048654705.1 Nocardioides sp. CPCC 206348 | reverse complement strand
GCGCTGGACGCCGTGGCGGAGGAGCTGGCGGAGGCGCCGAGCCTGACCTCGGCGCGACTCCCCCGCTCGTCGGTGACCGCACCGACCGCAAGCACGTCGAGCAACATCACGGCCGGCCTGCCGCCCACGTTCAACGACACACTCACCTCGCTGCCCCTCGTCCCCCTGGTGCTGGACGCACTGGACGCGGTCCTGCAGGAGGTCAGCAAGGTCCAGGGCAAGCTGTTCACGCTGCCCGTCGTGAACCTGCTGTCCCCGCTGTTCTACAAGATCTGCGCCGAGTCGCCGACCATGCCGCTCTCGTGCAGCATCTCGCTGCCGGTGGGTGTCCCGGTGCCGGCCGACGTCACGGGTGACCACCTGCCTGACGTCCTGGCGCAGCTCAACCCGGTCACCAACCTGATCGACGTCGGAGCCCGGTTCGCGGTGCAGCGGATCACGCCCAACAGCGGCCCCCTCCCGGCGCACGTGTTCGCCGTCTACGACACACCGATCGTCAAGAAGCGGGTGGCGGTCGGCATCGACGGACGCGCCTCGACCCTCGGCGGCAACAGCACCGCCCGGGTCCTGCTCAAGAACATCGTCGACGCGATCACCGGCGACATCCGGGTCGCTGCGGACGTCATCTCGACCAACCCGGGCCTCAAGGAGGCGATCACGTTCGGCGTGAAGTCGCTGACCGGTGGCAGCGGCGGCGTACCGCTGACCGAGCAGGACCCGCTGACCGGCTCCGTGCAGCTGAACCCGTTCCCGACGACCCTCAACGTCGGCGCCCGGATGACGCACGGCAGCACCGGCAGCACGGACACGATCACGGTCGACACCCCGACCGCCACCCGCGTGGACGCGGTGATCGACCAGGCCACGACGTCGGGTCCGGTCGACAGCAACCGTCGCTTCACCGCAACGGTCGACAAGCTGCCGTCGTCGGTACGGGTCGACCTGGTCCGTCAGGGCACGCACCAGAACATCGAGTACACCGCGAACGACGAGATCGGCCTCGTCGAGGCGACCGACACCACCACGCCGGACGTGACCAAGCCGACCGAGGTCGACCACGCCGTGTACCAGGTCCACGGCGTCCCGAAGCACATGCAGGTCGACCTGAACGGCAACCTGATCACGTACGACGCCAGCGACTCGATCGACAAGGTCTACGCCGGTGTCGAGCGGATGGGCGGCGACCGGATCACGGCCGAGGTGCTGGGCATCCCGGCACACGCCAAGGTGCTCTTCGACGGCAAGAACTCGGTCCTCGACTGGGATGCGGACACCCCGACCACCAGCGCCTCGGCGACCGCGCACCTGACGGCGGCCACCCTCGACATGGACCGCGACTTCGACGCGGGCCTGACCATCAGCTCGATCCCGGCCAAGTGGAACGCGACCTGGGCGGACGGCAACGTCCTCTTCGACGCACCCGCGGCGGGCATCGGCTCGATCGTCGCGAACGTCACGAACCACGAGGACTACTCGACGCTGCCGGGCGACCACCTGACGGCGTACTACGACGAGGCCTCGGGCGACCTCGACGCCAGCCTCAAGATCAGCAACCTGCGGCGGGCATCCTTCACCAAGCTGCCCGACGACGGGGACGGCGGCGGCTTCGAGGCCGGTCTCGACATGGGCGACAACAGCACCTTCTCGTTCGCAGCGGAGGCGCACCTGGAGGAGGGCGACCTCGAGGCGTCGGGCAAGCTGAGCAACCTGCCCTCCGAGATCACGCTGCGCAGCGAGGGCGGCCGGATCACCTATGACGGCAACACCAACCCCGACCTGACGCTCTCGGTCGCGGCGGGCAAGTCCGCGGCGCTGGCCGCCACACCGGTGCCGCCGCAGGTCCACGGCGTCGCCGTCCGTGACGGGGCGAGCGGTTCCGACAAGGCCGTCCGGGCCAAGCTGTACCTGACCGGACTGCCGACGGGACTCGACCTCAACTCCACCACCGGCGTCTACACGGTCACGGGGTTCCACCCGACCGACGGCACCCTGGTGGTCGACGCCAAGTTGCAGGCACTCGCGCCCAAGCCGCTCAGCCTCTACCTGACGCAGGGCATCCCGACGGCCAACCCGGTGGACTTCACCTTCGGCCCGACCGTCACGCGCACCGAGCCCGACGGCAGCCACACCACCGGACTCGACTACGTCGCCAGCGAGGCGCTGGGGGCGTTCACGGCGAACGCGCAGTACGACAACACCGACGAGGCGCAGCTGACCATCAGTGCGATCCCGAAGACCATCAGCGTGGACGTCGCCTTCGGCGCCGACACGAAGAAG
>NZ_JBMCZA010000226.1:40119-43125 GCF_048654705.1 Nocardioides sp. CPCC 206348 | reverse complement strand
GCGGACTTCGCCGCCTCCGTGCACCTGCACGACGTCCCGAAGACCGTCGACATCCTGATCGGCAAGGACACCACTGCCGGCGGCGGTACGACGGTCGACGCACCCGTCTTCACGATGACGACCTTCGCCCCCGGACTCGACATCGACGCCTTCGCCTCCGCGCGGATCGCCGACCCGGTCGACGCCAACGCAGCCGTGAAGCTCACCGTCACCGACCTCGGTCAGGTCGTCACCGGCGACCTGACCGGTTCCCGCCTGCACATCACCTCGAGCCCGGCGACCGAGGCCTTCGCGCTCGAGGCGGCGGGACGCGTGCAGAAGTCCATCTCGCTCGACTGGGGCAGTGGTGAGGACGGCCAGACCGGGTTCTTCCAGAACCGGGGCAACCTGTCGGCCGACCTGAAGATCCGGCGGGTGACCCTGGGCCTGACGGACTTCTCCGACGTGAACCTCCGCCTGGGCTTCACGACGGGCCTCGACGGAACCTTCGGGACCTTCACGTTCGGCCAGGACAGCAACCTGACGGTCGACCTCGAGGACAAGTTCTCGGTGTTCATCGACTGGCCCGACCCGCTGGGCTCGGACACCATCACGATCGTCAACATCCCGCACCTGGTGATCCCCTTCGGGAATGTCGCGCCCCGCTGGCACATCAACCAGAACATCCAGGAACGTGCGTTCCACCTCCCGATCATCCACTTCGGGATCGCGGACTGCGGTGTGTCCTTCGACGTCCGTCCGGCACCGGGCTACACGACGCCGGGCAACACCTTCACCCTCGGCCAGCCGGCCGATGACGGGACGAACACGCCGGCCTGGCTGATCACGCCCGACATCAACCTGCTCGGGTTCTCGCTACCCGACTTCGGGCTGGACATCATCGCCTACTTCCTGTCGCCGTACGGCAACAACATCCACCCGTACCCGGAGTGCGTGTGGCTGGTCTAGGCCCCGGCGACCGGCGCGGACCGGCAGCCCGGTTCCTCGGGCTGGCGGCCGCTCTGGCCGTCCTCGCGCTGCTGTGCGGTGGCTGCAGCGACGATCCAGACGAGCCGGACGCCGACCCGTCGGCACCCGTCACGGACATCACGGTCGAGTGCGACCGGTTCGAGGACACGGCCCAGCGGATCACGGACGCCCAGACGGCGCTGTACGACGGCAAGGACTCCCCCGAGGACGCGACAGCCGTCGACGCCCTCGTCGCGGAGCTGGACGCGCTCAAGAAGGACGCTCCCGACGACGTCGACACCGCGCTCACGGACCTCGGCGAGGGGTTCCGGTCGGCCCGCGAGCTGCTGGCCGACCCCAGCGAGGCCGACGGTGCCGCCCTGGCCGAGCTGGCACCCGGACTGTCCGAGGACAGCCAGACCGTGACGGCCTGGATCCTCAGCGAATGCGACTAGCCCCGTTTCCGGACGTGTGCCGGGATCGGACCGCCCGCCGTCATGGTGAACGGCAATGCCGTGGGGAATGTGTCTTCGATCGACTCGATCTCCGCCGAACGGATCATCGTGGCCAGCGCCAGAGTCGCCTCCAGCATCGCGAAGTGGTCGCCGATGCAGGAGCGCGGACCGGCACCGAACGGGAAGAACTGCCACCGGCTCCGCCCAGCGGACTTCTCGTGCGAGAAGCGGTCGGGGTCGAACCGCTCGGGCTCGTCCCAGTACCGGGCGTCGTGCTGGATCGCGTACGCCCCGACCACCACGTTGGTCCCCGCGGGAATCCGGAAGCCGTCCACGGCGACGTCCCGCATCGCCAACCGGCCGATCGCCGGCGCCGGCGGACACATGCGCAACGCTTCGTGGATGACCTGGACGGTGAACGGCAGGGACGGGACGTCCTCGACGGTCAGGGTGCGGTCGCCCAGTACTGACGCCTCGACAGCCAGCCGGGCCTGGACCTCAGGGTGCCGACCGAGCGCCCACAGGCTGTAGGCGAGCGTCGTGGCTGTCGTGTCGTGGCCCGCCAACATGAACACGAGCAGCTCGTCCCTGACCGCCTTCCGGGTCAGCGGCTTGCCGGTCTCGGGGTCCGTCGCGTCGAGCAGGAGCCGCACCAGCTCTGCGTCCCCGTCGGGATGGGCGATCGATGCGTCGATCGCACGATCGACCAGGGCGTGGAGCACTGCCATCGAGCGCCGCATCCGGAAGCGTGCCGGCGTCGGCAGCCACATCGGCGAGCGCACCGGGCGCAACGACCGGTGCGTGACCCACTCCAGCACGCGGCGCACATGGGGTCCCATCGCGCGAGCGTCCTCGCCCAGGTCGAGCCCGAACACGGAACGCCCGACGACCTGGAGGGTCAGGTGCCGCATCTCGACGTCGAGGTCGACGTCACCGCGGCGGGCCATGTCGTCCGCGTGGCCCTGGGCGGCCGCCGCCATGTGGCCGGCGAACGCCGCGACGTGCTTCTTGGTGAAGATCGGCTGGAGCGTTCGGCGCCGGGCCAGCCACCGGGCATGCGGCAGGTTGAAGACGTTGTCGCCCAGAACGCGGTTCTCGACGTGGACGATCATCTCCTTGTCGAAGGCGCCGTCGGAGGCGGCCAGCACGTCGTGGGCACCCTGCGGCGAGGTCACCACGACGAACGGCGGCACCAGCGCGCGCGGTCCGACCCGAACGGTGGTGACCGGGCCACCGGCGGCACCGATCACACCGAGCCCGCTGTCGAACTGACGGACGTGGCGCAGGCGCTCGACGATCCCCATCGGTACGTCCGGGGCAACCGGCAGCATCCCGAGCTCCTGGATGGCGGGAGCGGCCATTCGCCCACGGTGCCACAGGCCGTCGTACGCCTCAATGGCCCGATCGGGCCACGGAGGATGGGTAGGCGGGTCAGCCGATGCTGCGGCCCTGGCCGTCCCAGAACCTCGCCCGCAGCGCCTTCTTGTCCGGCTTGCCGAGCGCAGTGAGCGGGAGCGCGTCGACGGCGATGATGTCCTTCGGCGACTGGACCGAGCCCTTGCGCTCCTTGACGGCGTCCTTGATCTCGGCGATCACGTCGTCC
>NZ_JBMCZA010000226.1:39602-40109 GCF_048654705.1 Nocardioides sp. CPCC 206348 | reverse complement strand
CAGGCCGTCGTACGCCTCAATGGCCCGATCGGGCCACGTAGGATGGGCGAGGTGGGTCAGCCGATGCTGCGGCCCTGGCCGTCCCAGAAGCGCGCACGCAGCGCCTTCTTGTCCGGCTTGCCGAGCGCGGTGAGTGGCAGCGCGTCGACGGCGATGATGTCCTTGGGCGCCTGCACCGACCCCTTGCGTTCCTTGACCGCGTCCTTGATGTCGGCGATCACGTCGTCGGTGAGCTCGAACCCGTCCCTCAGGACCACGACGGCCGTCACTGCCTCGCCGAACTTCTCGTGCGGCGTACCGATGACGCCGACCTGGGCGATCGCAGGGTGTTCGGCGATGACGTCCTCCACCTCGCGCGGGAACACGTTGAAGCCGCCGGTGACGATCATGTCCTTGGTCCGGTCGACGATGTACCAGAGCCCGTTCTCGTCCTCCCGCGCCACGTCACCGGTGTGCATCCACCCGTCCCGGAAGGTCGCGGCCGTCTCTTCGGGCAGCTGCCAGTAA
>NZ_JBMCZA010000226.1:38541-39592 GCF_048654705.1 Nocardioides sp. CPCC 206348 | reverse complement strand
CACCGGGTTGCCGTCCTCGCCCAGCAAGGCTGTCCGGAGGTACGCCGACGGGCGCCCGCAGGACGTCAGGCGCTCCTCGGCCGGCTTGCCGTCGGCGTCCACGTGGTCGCCCTTGGGGAAGTAGGTGATCACCATCGGCGCCTCGGACTGCCCGTAGTACTGGGCGAAGATCGGGCCGAAGCGCTCGATGGCCTCCTTGAGGCGGACCGGGTTGATGGCGGACGCCCCGTAGTAGACGGTCTCGAGCGAGGACAGGTCGCGGGTGCGCGAGTCCGGGTGGTCCATCAACGCGTAGAGCATCGTCGGCACGAGCATCAGGGAGTTGATCTTCTTCTCCTCGATGGTCGCCAGCACCTCTGCCGGGTCGAACCGTGAGGACACGAACAGCGTGCCGCCCTGGAGCACCACCGGGACGAAGAACGCCGCGCCGGCGTGGGAGAGCGGCGTGCACATCAGGAAGCGCGGCTCGGCCGGCCACTCCCACTCGGCCATCTGGATCTGCGCCATGGTCGAGAACGCACGCACGGTGCCGATGACGCCCTTGGGCTTGCCGGTCGTGCCGCCCGTGTAGGTGATCGACGTGATGTGGTCGGGTTCGAGCACCGCGGCCTGGACGGGCTGCGGCGTGAACGAGGCGGCGACCTCGTTCAGGTCGGTGCCGACCTCAGCGAGCTCCGCAGGCACCGGCCCGATGGTGAGGACCTGCTTGAGCCCGGGGCACTTGCCGAGCAGCTCCACGGCTCGGCCAGCGAAGTACGGGTCGATGACCAGCGTGGTGATGCCCGCGTCGTTGATGACGTAGGCGTGGTCGTCGGCAGAGCCCAGCGGGTGCAGTGACGTGCGCTGGAAGCCCTGCGTCTGGCCCGCGCCGAGGATGAAGAGCACCTCGGGCCGGTTGAGCGCGAGGAGTGCGCCCGGCGTACCGCGGCCGGCCCCGAGGGACTCGAAGGCCTGGATGTACTGCGAGATCCGGTCGGCGGTCTCCGCCCCCGTGAGCGTGACATCGCCCAGGTGGACGATGGGCCGGTGGGCGTGCCGCTTGAGGGCCGCC
>NZ_JBMCZA010000226.1:34882-38531 GCF_048654705.1 Nocardioides sp. CPCC 206348 | reverse complement strand
CGCTGGAAGCCCTGCGTCTGGCCCGCGCCGAGGATGAACAGCACCTCGGGCCGGTTCAGTGCGAGGAGCGCCCCCGGTGTACCGCGGCCGGCCCCGAGGGACTCGAAGGCCTGGATGTACTGCGAGATCCGGTCGGCGGTCTCCGCTCCTGTGAGCGTGACATCACCCAGATGGACGATGGGACGGTGGGCGTGCCGCTTGAGGGCCGCGACCATCAGGTGGCCGTTGTGGGCAGGCGTACGGAGCGTGTCGGTCACTGGAGGCCTTCGGTTATTGAGGAGCACGTGAGGGACGAGCGTGCGTCTCGAAATATAGAACGTGTTCTAGTCGTCGGCAAGGTCAACCGGCGCGCCGTTCGGCCGGGGCCACGAGCGGCGCCACTCCACCCAGCCGGCGCTGGAACCGGACCTGGTCGGCGTGCGCGTCGAGGACGCCCCAGAGTGCGCGGTGCGCGGCCCACGGCAAGGGGTCCCCTGAGGTGCGCCAGCGTTCACCGAAGCTGATCCACACCGGGATCCAGCCGGCGGCACAGTCCCAGGCACCCTGCTTCGCCTCGATCAGGCGCCGCCTGACCTGGAATGCCGTGCGCGGCCCGTCGACGCAGATCGGCGCAGTCCGTACGGGCCAGACCCACAGGTCGAGCTCCATCAGCTCGAGCTCGAGGTCACGGAGCAGGGCAGGGTCCACCAGCACCGTGGCGACGTTCTCGTGCGGCTCCCGCCTCATGGCCGGAACGCTAGCCCTCGTCGCCGACAGCGACCAGTGTTCCGGGCGAACTCAGGCCAACAGCTCGGCGACCTGCCGGATCTCGGCCGCACTGCGGGAGGACAGGAGCAGTGTCGTCACGCCGGTCTCCTCCCACTGCGCCACGCGCTCACGAACCTCACCGGCGGTGCCGATGATGTGCATGTCGTCGACGAGCTCGTCGGGGATCAGCGCCGTGGCCTTGTCCTTCTCCCCTGCCAGGTAGAGGTTCTGCACCTCGTCCGCCAGGGCCTCGTAGCCCATCCGCGCGAAGACCTGCGTGTGGAAGTTCTGCTCCTTGGCGCCCATGCCACCCATGTAGAGGCTGACGAACGGCTTCATCGCATCGACGACGGCCTGCTTCTCGGCAGCGTCCTTCACGACCTGGAGGTGACAGGTCGCCGAGATCTCGAAGTCGGCGCGAGTACGACGGGCGCCCGCTCGGGCGAAGCCCTCGTCCAGCCACGGCTGGTACATGCCGGCACTCCTGGGCGTGTAGAAGATCGGGATCCAGCCGTCGGCGATCTCGGCGGTCTGGGCGACATTCTTCGGGCCCTCGGCGCCGAGCCAGATCGGCAGGTCGGCGCGGAGCGGGTGGACGATGGGCTTGAGCGGCTTCCCGAGGTGCACGGCCCCCGGGCCGTTGTAGGGCAAGGGGTGGTGCGGGCCGGCGTTGATGACCGGCTCCTCGCGCGCCAGGACCTTGCGGATGATCTCGACGACCTCGCGGGTCCGGGCCAGCGGCTTCGAGAACGGCTGGCCGTACCAGCCCTCCACGACCTGCGGGCCGCTCACGCCCATGCCGAGGATGACCCGGCCGTTGGTCAGGTGGTCCAGCGTGAGCGCGTGCATGGCGATCGACGTCGGCGTACGGCCGGACATCTGCACGATGGAGGTGCCGAGCCGCACCCGGCTGGTCTCGCGACCCCACCAGGCCAACGGCGTGAAGGCATCACTCCCCCAGGCCTCGGCGGTGAAGATCGCGTCGAACCCGGCGTCCTCGGCCGCGGCGACGAGCTCGCCCACTCCTTGCGGGGGCTGCGCGCCCCAGTAGCCCAACTGCAGTCCCAGCTTCATGGCTGCATCATGCCCGTCGAGTGAAAGCATTTCTAGAACGTGTTTCACTTTTGGGCAGAACATGTTTCACTTTGGCTCATGAGCCGCACCTTGCAGGCGCCCGTGACGGTCGCCTTCGACTACACGCGATCGACCGGCCCCGTCGTTGGTCGTTTCCTCTCCGGACTTCGCGACGGAGTGGTCGTCGGCGGACGGACCTCGGCCGGTCAGGTCGTCGTCCCACCGCTCGAGTTCGACCCCGTCACCCACGAGGCGACGACCGAGTTCGTGGACGTGGCGTCCGTCGGCACGGTCACGTCCTGGACCTGGGTCCCCGAGCCGGTGAAGGGCCAGCCGTTCGACCGGCCGTTCGCCTTCGCCCTCGTCACGCTCGACGGCGCCGACGTGCCGTTCCTCCACGCGCTGGACGTCTCCTCACCCGCCGAGGTCACCACCGGCATGCGGGTGCGTGTGCGCTGGGCCGCGGAGCGGGTCGGCCACATCAACGACATCGCGTGCTTCGAGCCGCTCGCCCCCGGCGAGGCCGAGGCAGCCGCCCCTGCGGCCGCCTCCGTCGAGCCGGTCACCGGCGTCGTCACGACGGTGTCCCTCGACTACAACTACGCGGCCTCGCCCGAGGAGTCGCTGTTCTACCGCGGCCTCAACGAGGGCCGGATCATGGGCCAGCGCTGCCCCACCTGCGAGAAGGTCTACGTCCCGCCGCGCAGCGCGTGCCCCGCTGACGGGACGCCGACCGCGGAGGAGGTCGAGCTCTCGCAGACCGGCACGATCACGACGTTCTGCATCGTCAACGTGCCGTTCCTGGGCCAGAAGATCAAGCCGCCGTACGTGTCGGCGTACGTGCTCCTCGACGGCGCCGACATCGCGGTCCTGCACCTCATCCTCGGCGTTCCTGCCGACGAGGTGCGGATGGGCATGCGGGTCAAGGCGGTCTGGAAGCCGAAGGACGAGTGGGCGTACTCCCTGGAGAACATCGACCACTTCGCGCCGACCGGCGAACCGGACGCCGACTACGCCACCTACCAGCAGCACCTGTGAACACCCCACGACGTTCCTTCAGAAAGGCCTGCCACTAATGCGTGACGTCGCCGTCGTCGGGTTCGCCCAGCGACAGATGCCTGAATTCGACGGGTCCCCGACCTGTGTCGAGCTCCTCGTCCCGGTCTTCAAGGAGCTCTACGAGCAGACCGGCTGGACCCGCAGGGACGTCGGGTTCTGGTGCTCCGGCTCCTCCGACTACCTCGCCGGCCGTTCGTTCTCGTTCGTCCAGGCCGTCGACGCGATCGGTGTCATTCCGCCGGTCAACGAGTCCCACGTGGAGATGGACCTCGCCTGGGCGATGTACGAGGCGTGGATCAAGATCCAGACGGGCGAGGTCGACACCGCCCTCGTCTACGCGTTCGGCAAGAGCTCGGCCGGAGTGCTGCGCCGCACGCTCGCCCTCCAGCTCGAGCCGTACACGATGACGCCCCTGTGGCCCGACACCGTGTCCCTGGCCGGCCTCCAGGCCCGCGTGGGCATCGACGCCGGCGCCTGGGACGAGCGCGCCATGGCCGAGGTCGCGAACCGCTCGCTGACCGACGCCGAGAAGAACGAGTACGCCATCCGGAAGGGCGGCTCGTCGGTCGACGAGCTGCTCGCACGCCCGATGTACGCGGACCCGCTGCGCAAGCACGACTGCTCCCCCGTCACCGACGGTGTGGCGGCGCTGGTGCTCGCTGCTGGCGACAAGGCCCGCGACGTCCGCGAGCGTCCCGCCTGGCTCACCGGAATCTCCCACAACGTCGACCCGATGGGCATGGGCGTCCGCGACCTCACCCGGTCGCCT
>NZ_JBMCZA010000226.1:25551-34872 GCF_048654705.1 Nocardioides sp. CPCC 206348 | reverse complement strand
CCCGCCTGGCTCACCGGAATCTCCCACAACGTCGACCCCATGGGCATGGGTGTTCGCGACCTCACCCGGTCGCCATCGGCCCAGCGGGCCGGTGCCGCACTCGACCTCGGCGGCGTCGACCTGGCCGAGCTGCACGCACCGTTCAGCCACCAGGAGCTCATCCTGCGCAAGGAGCTGGGCCTCGGCGACGACGTCGTCATCAACCCCTCCGGCGGCGCACTGGCGAGCAACCCGATGTTCTCCGGTGGTGGCATCCGCGTCGGCGAGGCCGCGACGAGGATCTGGTCCGGTGAGGCCGACAAGGCCCTCGCCCACGCCACCAGTGGCCCCGCCCTGCAGCAGAACCTCGTCTGCACCCTGGAAGGAAACATCTGATGGGCAAGCAGCCTGCAGCGATCATCGGCGTCGGCCAGACGCACCACCGCGCGAAGCGCGAGGACCTCTCCATGGCCGGCCTGTGCCGCGAGGCCATCGACCGCGCGCTCCTCGACGCCAACATGACGCTCGACGACATCGACGCCATCGTGGTCGGCAAGGCGCCGGACCTGTTCGAGGGCGTGATGATGCCCGAGCTGTTCCTCGCCGAGGCCCTCGGCGCGGCCGGCAAGCCGCTCCTGCGGGTCCACACCGCCGGCTCGGTCGGCGGCTCGACCGCGATCGTCGCGGCGTCCCTGGTCCAGGCCGGCGTCCACAAGCGGGTGCTGACGGTCGCCTACGAGAAGCAGTCCGAGTCCAACGCGATGTGGGCGCTCTCGGTGCCGCTGCCGTTCAACATGCCCGTCCACGCGGGTGCCGGCGGCTACTTCGCACCGCACGTGCGTTCCTACATCCGCCGTTCCCAGGCCCCCACCCACGTGGGTGCGATCGTGGCCGCCAAGGACCGCAACAACGCGCTGAAGAACCCCTACGCGCACCTCCACAACGAGGGCACGACCGTCGAGTCTGTCCTGGCCTCGCAGATGCTCTGGGACCCGATCCGGTACGACGAGACCTGCCCCTCGAGCGACGGTGCCTGCGCGCTGGTCATCGTCGACGAGGACACCGCCCGGTCCTCGCCGAACCCGGCCTGGATCCACGGCACGGTGATGCGCTCGGAGGCCACCACGGCCGCCGAGCGTGACCAGGTCAACCCGCAGGCCGGGCGTGACGCCGCAGCCGCGCTCTGGAAGCAGGCCGGCATCACCAACCCGATCGAGGAGATCGACGCCGCCGAGATCTACGTGCCGTTCTCCTGGTTCGAGCCGATGTGGCTCGAGAACCTCGGCTTCGCGGCCGAGGGCGACGGCTGGAAGCTGACCGAGGCCGGCGAGACAGCGATGACCGGCAAGATCCCGGTCAACTGCTCCGGCGGTGTCCTGTCGTCGAACCCGATCGGAGCCTCCGGCATGCTCCGCTTCGGCGAGGCGGCGCTCCAGGTCCGTGGCGCGGCCGGCGAGCACCAGGTCGACGGCGTACGACGGGCACTCGGCCACGCCTACGGCGGTGGCTCGCAGTTCTTCGCGATGTGGGTGGTCGGCTCGGAGAAGCCGACCAACTGAGCACCACGGTTTGGGGGCAGGCCCCACCGATCCACCACTCGTCTCCTTCGCCACGCGATGGGGCCAATCCTGGCCGAGTGGTGGATCGTCCGGACCCGTGCACGAATTCTTGCCCCGGCCCGCGCCCGATAGGCTCGTTTCGTGATTGAGCTCCGCACCCCCGCCCAGATCGAGCAGATGCGTCCCGCCGGTCGTTTCGTCGCCTCGGTGATCAAGGCCCTGTCCGAGAAGGCCGCCGTGGGCGTGAACCTGCTCGAGCTCGACGCCCTGGCCCACAAGATGATCAAGGACGCCGGTGCGGAGTCCTGCTACATCGACTACCACCCGTCGTTCGGTGCCAGCCCGTTCGGCAAGGTCCTGTGCACGTCGGTCAACGACGCCGTCCTGCACGGCCTGCCGTTCGACTACGTCCTCCAGGACGGCGACCTGCTCTCCGTCGACTTCGCTGCCTCCGTCGACGGCTGGGTGGCCGACTCGGCCCTGTCGGTCATCGTCGGTACGCCGAACGAGAAGGACCAGTGGCTCATCGACGTCACGCAGCGTGCCCTCGACGCCGGCATCGACGCCGCCCGCGCGGGCAACAAGCTCGGCGACATCTCGTTCGCGATCGGCAGCGTCGCCCACGCCGAGGGCCTGAAGGTCAACCTGCAGTTCGGTGGCCACGGCGTCGGCCGGACCATGCACGGCGAGCCCCACATCTCCAACGACGGGCGCCCGGGACGCGGCCTGAAGCTCCGCCCCGGCCTCGTCATCGCCATCGAGCCGTGGTTCCTGCACACGACGGACGAGATCACCTTCGACCCCGACGGCTGGACCATCCGCTCCGCCGACGGATCGCGGGGCGCGCACACCGAGCACACCGTGGCCATCACCGACGGCGACCCGCTGGTGCTGACCGCCCGCGACTGACCGAGCTCCGGGCGGCGTACGACGGGGACTGATGTCGACCGCTCGTCGTCGCTAACTTGGGCCCATGGCTCGCAACCGGACCCTTGCCTGCGTCTTCGCCCATCCCGATGACGACGCGTACGGCGCTGCAGGGAG
This sequence comes from Nocardioides sp. CPCC 206348, assembly GCF_048654705.1. Classification (NCBI taxonomy): domain Bacteria; kingdom Bacillati; phylum Actinomycetota; class Actinomycetes; order Propionibacteriales; family Nocardioidaceae; genus Nocardioides; species Nocardioides sp. CPCC 206348. Next base: position 32,290 of record NZ_JBMCZA010000226.1, on the reverse strand, counting down.
CGTGGCACTGCATGCCGACGACCCGGACTTCAGGTTCGTCCTGATCCATGCGACGTACGGCGAGCAGGGCGAGATCCGCGACGGGTTCCCGGCCACGCGCGAGACGCTGGGGACGGTCCGACGGGGCGAGGACGAGGCCGCGTGGCGCGCACACGGTCGCGTACCCGATCGACACGAGTGGCTCGGCCTGCCCGACGGTGCGCTGGCAGAGGTCCCGTTCGAGGAGGTCGTCGCAGCCGTCGCACAGATCCTCGACGAGGAGGATCCCGCCGTCGTCGTGACGTTCGGACCCGACGGGATCTTCGGGCACCCAGACCACATCACGATCGGCGCAGCCACGGACGAGGCGTTCGCTCGCCTGCGGTCCGACGACCGATCCGGGTTCCAGCGCCTCGCACACGGCGCGGTCCCCCAGTCGGTCTTCGAGCGCTGGAACCGCCAGCGCGCCGACCTCGGCCTCTTCACCTTCGACCCGACGCAGACCTTCCACATGCGGGGCGTCCCGGACGAGCAGATCCGGATCACCGTGGACTGCAGCCAGCACGCGAGCCGGATCGTGGCGGGCCTGCGGGAACACAAGAGCCAGCTGCACGTGATGTCGGACGACCCGACCAACACCGAGCAGTGGGAGCGTCGTGTCGGTCGCGAGTGGTACGCCGTCGCGTGGCCCGAGACCGAGGGGCAGGCGCCCATGCTCACGGACCTCTTCGAAGGTCTTGCCTGACCCATGTCGAGAACCAGGGCTCAGCTCCGTCCCTGCTTCGACGGACCCACCCCACCGCTGGAGGACTGACCCATGGCCCACGTACGACTCTTCGACCACGTCGGCATCACCGTTGCCGACCTCGACGCGGTGACGTCGTTCTTCGTCACGCTCGGTCTCGAGGTGGAAGGAACGGCGACGCTGGAAGGCCAGTTCGTCGACGACGTGATCGGCATCCCCGGCTCCCGCAGCCAGATCGTCATGCTGCGGCCACCGGGCGGTGGCACCGGACTCGAGCTGTCGACGTTCATCACACCGGACCACCTGCCCGGCTCCCCCGCCCCGATGTCCAACGAGCTCGGCATCCGGAACGTGATGTTCGAGGTCGACGACCTGTCCTCCGTCCTCGACGAGCTGGCTGCCGACGGGTACGGCCTCATCGGGAGCGTGGGCGAGCACGAGGGTTGGCGGATGACCTACGTACGCGGGCCCGAGGGGATCATCGTGGCGCTGGCCGATCGGAACGGCTGACGCTCATCCCAGTGGTGCCGGTCGCACGCCATCCCGCCGAGCCTTCTACGCTGGACCCGTGCTCTACGAGGTTCTCCACGCCATCGTCCCTCCCGTCGCGCGCGCCGTCTGGCGCCCGACGGTCGAGGGCATCGAGCACGTCCCGATGTCGGGGCCGGTGCTGATCGCGAGCAACCACCTCAGCTTCGCCGACAGCGTGGTGATCCCGATCGTGGCGCCCCGCAAGGTGGTGTTCCTCGCCAAGGCGGAGTACTTCACCGGCTCCGGGATCAAGGGCCGGATGAGCAAGGCGTGGTTCGAGGGCCTGGGCATGGTGCCCGTCGACCGCAGCGACACCCAGGCCGCACTCAAGTCGCTCGACATCGCGCTGGAGGTCCTCGGCCGCGGTGAGGCCTTCGGGATCTACCCGGAGGGCACCCGCTCGCGCGACGGCAAGCTGTACCGCGGCCGCACCGGCATCGCACAGCTCGCCCTGACAGCAGGTGTCCCGGTGGTGCCCGTCGGATTGATCGGCACCGAGAACCTGCAGCCGGTGGATAGCGCCCTCCCGAAGCGCGCGGAGGTGACGGTCCGGTTCGGCAAGCCGCTCGACTTCACGGGCCGCTTCGACGGCGTGGCGCCCGGACGGGCCCGCCGCCAGGTCACCGACGAGATCATGGACGCGATCCACGCCCTCACCGGCCAGGAGCGGGTCGAGGCGTACAACGAACGGCCCATCGACGCCTGAGGGTTCTTGAGTGCTCGCCTCGATCCTCCGACAGGATGAGCACGTGACCGACCACCGCTTGGCGAGCCTGTGGAACTCTGACAACCCGGCCTACGGTGTCGTCCGCCACGCCTTCTCCGAAGGGGAGTACGCCGCCCGGTTCGACGACCTCAATGGTGACTACCGGGAGGTCTGTCTGACCATCTTGAAGTGGCACAGGGAGGGCTGGGCCGAGATCACATCCGATGACGACTGCGGGCTGCCGGAAAAGGGTGGGTGGTCCAACAGCGGCTGGGCGAACGGCTATGGGGGTGGCCACGCCTACTCCATCGGTCGGGACGACATCGACAGGTGGTGGCTGCTGGTGGAACCAGCGGACGAGCCCTCGGATGTCCCGTTCCGCCGGCCCGCCCGTTAGACCGAAGGACATACTCACGCCTGTGGACCAGTTGGCGACACATCGGAATGTGGTGGACGTTGCGCTCGCCCGTCTCGGATCGAGCTGGGAGGCATGGCCAGACGTCGTGACCGACCCTCGGCTGTCAGGCGAGGAAAGGTTGTCCGCTGTGATCACCCTGCTGGCGACACATGAGGGTGACGTCAGGCACGGCCCCACAATCACCCTCATCGACATCGCGGACGAGACACTTGATTGGCTCGGCCGAAAGCGCGAACCGTGGGCAAGACTCGCGCGGATGCGTCTGGCGTGGACGGCACCGACAGCGGCGATCGCGCTCGTCGTCGCTACGCGAGGGGCGTACGACGATCGCCGGGTCGCCCTCGCCCTCAGGGGAGCCGGACAAGTCTGTACAGCTGGATGGGCAGACTCGGAGTTGCTCGACGCACTCGATCGATGCGCGCGATTCATGGACTCCCTGGGAGAGGAGTGGACGCGCGTCGCGGAGCTCCGAAACCTGGCACGGAGGGTGATCGCCTCCGCCACTCCTCCGGAAATCCTCGACCTGTCGCTCCTCGTCGACGGTGACGGCTGGGCGGACCAGGCGCGAGAGGCTGCCCGTACGCATCCCGCGGCAACGGTTTCACCACTCGTTCGACTGCTCGGAGATCTGGGGCCCCGAAAGCCGTCGCAGCGGTGGTGGAAGGACGTCGAGAACGCACTACGGCCGGTGGAGGCCCGCCAACTTCTCCTGCAATGGCTGGAACTGGCTGCTGCCGCCGAAGCCGTTCCGGAATGGCCGGGCTCGCGGATCGGGTACTGCTGCGGCGTCCTGTTCGTCGGCACCAACGTAGACCTGGTTCGCGCGGCCGTACTGGCAACGAGCCGACTGCCGGAAGATGCATCACCGGCCGAGGCGCTGGGAACGTTGGCGCGGCGAGGTTCGGCGCACAACGGCATGGCCGGCATGCCCGAGGCGCTGGCGCTCAAGGTTGCCTCGGCCGCCGTCGACGCGTTGAGCCTTCGTGGCAGCGAGGCCGACCGTCTCGTACTGGCCCGTCTCCTGACGGATCTACACAGGCGTGATCTCGTCAAGCGGGTCGCCGCGGCTCTGGCCGACTAGTTGCTGATTGGATCCAGCGCAGACAGGGCGCGGCTTGAGCGATCAGGGATGCTGGACTCCGACCTGCCAGGAGGACCCGTCACGTGAGCGCCACCGAGACCACGCCGTCCGACGTACCCCTGATGCCGCCGGCACGCACCGGGTCCGAGCTGCTCCGTGAGCTCTTCGTGGGGTTGCTGGGGACCGAGGCGACCGACGCCCAGACCCATGACCTCGCCGCACAGCTGCGCGACCTCCAGGTCGGGATGGCGCGGTTCCGGATGCGCTACCAGTTCGCGCTCGACGAGGTGACGACGAAGATCTCGATCCTGCGCGAGGAGTTCGAGCAGACCCACGACCACAGCCCCATCGAGCACGTGCGCACCCGACTGAAGACGGTCGAGAGCCTCTTCGCGAAGGTCGCCCGGATCGACTGCGAGCCGACCCTCGAGGACATCGAGGCCAAGATCCGCGACATCGCCGGGATCCGGGTCGTCTGCCCGTTCGTGTCGGACGTGTACTGGATCAGCGACATGCTCACGGGGCAGCCTGACGTCACGGTCCTCGAGGTCGAGGACTACATCCGCTCCCCCAAGGCCAACGGCTACCGCAGCCTCCACCTGATCATCCGGGTGCCGGTGTTCCTCTCCGACCGCACCGAGCACGTGCCGGTCGAGTTGCAGATCCGCACGATCGCCATGGACTTCTGGGCCAGCGTCGAGCACTCGATCTACTACAAGTACGACGGCATCGTCCCCACGACGCTGCTCGATGAGCTGCACCGGGCCGCCGACACCGCGTCAGCGCTCGACCAGACCATGGGCCGGTTGCGCACCGAGGTCCGCGAGCTCGGCTCCTAGGCCCCGCCGCGCATCTTGGCGAGCCTGGCCCGCAGCGCCGGCACCCGGTCCTCATTGGCGCGCAGGTCGACGTACGCATCGCCGTACACCCAGAGCAGTGCGTCGTCGAGCCGTCGTACGGCGCCCGGCGGGTAGCGATAGTCCATCCGCTCCTTGAGCGCCTCATCGTCCACGGACCGCAGCGTCTCGCCGAGCTCGTTGAGCGAGGTGATGCCCAGCTCCAGCACCAGCGCGGAGATCCACGTGTAGTGGTCGGTGCGCGACCAGCCGGAGTCGGAGTACTGGCCGGCGAGGAAGGCGGCGAGCTCGCGGGGGCTGATCCGCGGGTCGTCGTCCTCCGGCTCGTCGCTCGGTCCGGCCATGCCGGACTGGAGCCGGTCGCGGATCGTGGAGAACTCGCGATCGGCGAGCTCGAGCAGGCCGGCCGCCAGGGTGAAGCGCCGGTCGAGGTCCGGGACGTACTCGTCGGGGATCGTGCCCTTGTAGCGGATGTCGTGCTCGAACTCCGCCCACGCGTGCTGGAGGACGGTGCGGACCTGGATCTGGGCCTGCCGCCCCCGCAGTGCCGCGAACTCGTCGTGCCCCTCGCGGGCCGGGTCGAGGCCCACGAGCAGGTGACGGCTCGCGTAGCCCCAGCGCCCTTCGCTGGCGGTCTCACGACCCATGTCGCGGTCGTCGAGGACCACCACCTGGTCCTCCATGAGGTCGGCCACCGCCTGGACGTCGCTGTGCACGTAGGTGATGACGCGGATCCCGATCTGGTCGGTGATCTGGCGCAGCGGATCGTCGAAGACCGGCTTCCCGTCGACCGTCCTCGCCGCCTTCGCTGCGAAGGACGACACGGACTTCGCACGGCCCGTGACGGTCAGGTAGTTGATGCCCGCCTCGTCGAGGATCGACGTGACCAGCTCGACGAACTGGTCGGTCGCCTGGCGCAGCTGGGGCTGGATCTCGGTGTACTCACGGATCGCGGCGCCCGCACCACTCACGGCGACGGGCGCGGTCCGGGGAGACGGGACCAGGTCAGCAGGCAGTGCAGGCGTGACGATGTAGCCCGTCTCGAAGTCGCCATAGGTCGCCGTCTGCTCGGGGCGACGGGCAGCGAACAACGCGACGTACGCGCAGATCACGGCGTCGACCTGGTCCTCGACGACGCGCAGCTCGCTCTTGCGTCCGGCTGTCTCGACCGCCGCCCGCAACGCCGTCCAGGCTGGGCTGGTCACCTTCAGGGGCGGATCGGCGGCGACGAGTCCCTCGACCAGGCCGAGCAGGACCAGCAGCTCCGCCCGGAGCTGCTCGAAGTCGCGTCCGGGCTTGTTCTTGTACTTGAGCGTCCGACCCAGCCGGAACAACGCCACGGTGGCCGGGTGCGGGTAGACCTCGATCGCGCGGCGTGCGCGGCCCGATCGCGGGTTCATGTCGAGGCCGAGACGTCCGGCGATGCGTGCGCCGCGTGGCTGTCCGCTGAACTCCGGCTTGCCGGTGTTGGACGGGTGGGCGCCGGCGTCGAACCGGGCGAAGTCCGTGTTCAGCTCCGCCTCCGCGGGGCGGTTGCCGGTCTTGTTCACCACGATGAGCGGCGCGTCGATGGCGACGAGGCAGTCGCCGTCGACGTACGGCGCCTGGGCCTCGACGATCTCGTCGTCACTGGTCACCGTGGCCACCGACACCAACTGGCCGTCCGCATCGAGGACGGCCAGGCCGGTGGGCTTGCGGTCGCCCCACGCGAGGTCGACTCCGACGAAATGCATAAGGGGCAGCCTGCCCTACTGGCTGCCCCCATGCGTGGTGGACATGGATCAGTTGTCGGCGATCTTGTTGAGGACCTTGAAGCTGGCGTCCAGGTCGACGTCCCACTCGACGTTGTTCCTGTCGAGCACCTCGACGTCGTAGGCAGCGCCACGGTCGTCGCTGGCCTCGACCTCGCGGACCGTCCCGCCACCGACGGCAGCGAGAGCAGCCTTCTCGGCCGACGCCCGCTCGGTCGCGCTGAGGACGCGGTCGTCGGCGTCCGGGGCCTCGTTGCGGTCATCGGTGTCGGTGTCGCCATCGCGGTCGTCATCAGCGGCGTCATCAGCGTCGTCGGCGTCGTCGGCGTCGTCGGCGTCGTCGGCGTCCTTGCCGATGACCTTCAGGTCCTTGTCCAGGGTCACGTCGATCTCGGAGCCGTCGGTCCGGCGGACCTCGACCTCGTAGGCCTCGCCCTGGTCATCGCTGGTCTCGACGTCGACAGCCTCGCCGCCGCCCACGGCACCGGTGGCCGCACTGGCGACCCGGTCGCGCTCATCGCCCTTGACGTCGTTGTCGGCAGAGGCAGTCCAGACGGTTCCGCCCACGGCCAGGACGGCAACGGCGGCGATGGCGGGAAGGAGGATTCGCTTGCTACGGAGCTTGTTCGTGTTCATGGCCTCAGCCTCTCCCGACCCCGCTGAAGCCAGCC
>NZ_JBMCZA010000226.1:23902-25480 GCF_048654705.1 Nocardioides sp. CPCC 206348 | reverse complement strand
CCACGATCTCGCGGACGATGGCCAGTCCGAGGCCGCTGCCGCCGGCGTCGCGGGCCCGCGCCTCGTCAAGCCGCACGAATCGTTCGAACACGCGGCCGCGGTCCGCCTCGGGGACACCGGGTCCGTCGTCGTCAACGACGAGCTCGACTCCCCCGACGACATCCCGGACGGCGATCGCGAGGGTGTCGGTCGCATGACGCGCTGCGTTGTCGACGAGATTGCGCACGACCTGGGCCAGGGCGACCTCGTCGCCGCGAACGCGGCCCGGCGCGATTCCGGAGGTGTCGACGGCGAGGCCGGTGCGGCGTACCCGCCGGGCCTCCGCCAGCGCAAGGTCGTCCAGGTCGATGTCCTGGGAACGTCGTGGGGCGCCTTCGTCCGCACGGGTCAGGATCAGCAGCTGCTCGACGAGGCGCTGCATCCGCGCCCCTTCCTCGAGTACGGCGTCCGCGAGCTCGCCCTCGGGCAGGGCACCGGGATGGGCCCTGGCGACCTCGGCCGTCTGGCGAATGCTCGCCAGCGGCGAGCGCAGCTCGTGGGACGCATCGGCGACGAACTGTTGCTGCTGGGTTCGGGAGGCCTCCAGTCGGCCGAGCATCAGGTTCATCGTGTGGGCGAGGCGGTGGATCTCGTCCTGTGCCGGAGGTTCGGGAACGCGTCGATCCAGCTGGTCACCGGTGATCTGCTCGACCTCACGACGGATCCGTTCGACCGGGGCCAGCGCACGCGTGACCACGATCCAGGTCGTTCCCCCGAGGAGCAGGAGCAGCAACGGCAGGCCCACGACGAGTGGCGTGACCAGGGCGGTCGTCGACTCGTCGACGTCCTCGAAGGACACCGCGACCACGACCTCGTAGTCATCGGCCTCCTCGCTCACCACCAGGTAGCGGTGGTCGCCCTCAGGGAGGTTGACGGTGTCGCCGTCGTCTCGCGGCACTGCAGGCAGCAACGGCTGGGAGCTGCGCACGACGGCACCATCGGCGTCGAGGACCTGCCAGACGAGCTCGTCGGGCTCCACCTCGTCGTCGTCATCGGCGTCCTCGTCGTCGGCGTCCTCGGCCTCGGTCACACCGGACTCCGGCAGGCCGGTCGACTCGATCTGGGCGACGAGCTCGGAGGCGCGCTGTTCGGCCGTCGCCTCCACCCCTTCACGCACTGACTCGCGCACCAGGGCCACCAGTGCGAACCCGCCGACCACGAGCACGATCGCCACCACCAGGACAGCCGCGGCCGTCGTACGGACGCGGACGGAGGCGCGCCGCCAGGACACGTCAGCCACCGTCGCTCGCCAGCCGGTAGCCGGCACCGCGGATCGTCTGGATCGCGTCCCGTTCGAAGGGACGGTCGATCTTGTTGCGCAGGTGCCGGATGTAGACCTCGATGATGTTCGGATCGCCCTCGAAGTCGTCGTCCCAGACCGCCTCGAGGATCTGGCGCTTCGAGACGACGTCGCCGGTGTGCCGGGCCAGGAAGCCCAGCAGCGAGAACTCCCTGGCTGTCAGGTCGATCTCGACGTCGCCACGCCAGACGCGCCGGGCGGCGGGGTCGACCCGGAGGTCGCCCGCTTCGAGCGAGGTC
>NZ_JBMCZA010000226.1:22686-23865 GCF_048654705.1 Nocardioides sp. CPCC 206348 | reverse complement strand
CGGGCCACCAGTACCGGGAACGAGAATGGCTTGGTGAGGTAGTCATCCGCACCGGTGTCGAGGCCCTCGACCTGGTCCCATTCGCCGTCCTTCGCGGTGAGCATCAGGATCGGCGTCCAGTTCTTCTCCGCGCGCAGGGTCTCGCACACCTTGTAGCCGTTGATCCCGGGCAGCATCAGGTCGAGGACGATCGCGGCGTACTCGTTCTCCCGGGCCATCCACAGGCCGTCGGTCCCGTCGTGGACGACATCGACGGCGAATCCCTCGGCCTCCAGCCCCAGCTTCAGGGATCGCGCGAGCCGTTGCTCGTCGTCGACGACGAGAACACGCATGGCAACCTCCGGTGGCGAAATGCAGATCAGGGCGGTCCCATTGTCGTGGAACCACCCTGAAGCTGCGCTGAAGGGACCTCAGGCGTACTTGACCTGCATCTCCTTGATCGCGTTGAGCCAGCCGGAGCGCAGGCGCTTCGGCTCCTCGGCCAGCTGAATGTTGGGCGCCAGGTCGGCGAGCGCATCGAAGATCAGCTTGATCTCCATGCGGGCCAGGTTGGCGCCGATGCAGTAGTGGGCGCCGTGGCCACCGAACGCGACGTGCGGGTTCTTCTCGCGGGTGATGTCGAAGGTGAACGGGTCGTCGAAGACGGTCTCGTCGAAGTTCGCCGAGGCGTAGAAGATCCCGACCCGGGCACCCTTCTTGACCTCCTGGCCGGCAACGACGACGTCGTTCTTGGCCGTGCGCTGGAACACCGTGACCGGCGTCGACCAGCGGATGATCTCGTCGATCATCGTGTCGGGGCGCTCCTTCTTCCACAGCTCCCACTGGTCGGGGTGCTGGAAGAACGCGTGCATGCCGTGGCTGATCGCGTTGCGGGTCGTCTCGTTGCCGGCCACGGCCAGCAGGATGACGAAGAAGCCGAACTCGTCGTTGGTGAGCGCGCCGTGGTCGTCGTCCTGGCCGACGCTGACGAGCTTGGTGACGATGTCGTCCTGCGGGTTGGCGCGACGCTCGTTGGCGAGTGCGTCGAAGTAGACGAGGAGTTCCATCGACGCGGTGGCCGGGTCGGAGGTGTTGTCCGGGTCGTCGTAGCCCATCATCGAGTTGGACCACTCGAAGATCTTCTTGCGGTCCTCGTGCGGGACGCCCAGGAAGTCGGCGATGGCCTGGAGCGGCAGCTCG
>NZ_JBMCZA010000226.1:21714-22663 GCF_048654705.1 Nocardioides sp. CPCC 206348 | reverse complement strand
GCGAGGTCCTCGACGAAGTCACCAGCGCCGCGGTCGACGGACTCCTGGACGATCTCGTACGCGCGGGCACGCAGGTTCTCCTTGAGGCCGGCGATCGCACGCGGCGTGAAGCCGCGCGACACGATGCCGCGCATCTTGGTGTGGTCCGGCGGGTCGTGGTGGATCAGCATCGCCCGCTGGACCTCGACCTGGTCGCGCGTCATGTCCTCGGCGAACCGGATGATCACGCCGTTCTCGGCGGTGGACCAGTTCTCGTTGTCCTTGGAGATCTCCCGGACCTCCTGGTGCCGCGTGCAGGCCCAGTAGCCGGTGTCCAGGAAGCCCGCGCGGGCGTGGGGAGGCTGTTCGATCCAGCGAATCGGCTCGTTCGCGCGCAGCGAGCGGAACTCATCGTGCGGCAGCGCGACCGCGTTGATGTCAGGGTTCGTCGGGTCCCAATCCGCAGGAAGGAGAAGTTCGGTCACGACCGGACCTTTCAAGTAATGGAACACGTTCTAGTTCTGCCCACAGTACAAAGCGTTGCCCGGGAACGAAAGGGTTTCGCGAAGCGTGTTTGACCAGCGGACCAAAACAAGAACCTGTTCTAGTTCAGTGGTAGCCTGACCCCATGGGTACCCCTGTCATCGTCGATGCCGTCCGCACTCCCCTGGGCAAGCGAAAGGGCTGGCTCGCCGGCCTCCATCCGGCCCAGACCCTCGGCTTCATCCAGGCCGAGGTGCTCCGCCGCGCCGGCGTCGACCCGGCCCTCGTCGAGCAGGTCATCGGCGGCTGCGTGACCCAGGCGGGCGAGCAGTCCAACGGCATGGTGCGTCGCGCCTGGCTGTACGCCGGCCTCGCCCAGGCCACCGCCGGCACCTCGCTCGACGCCCAGTGCGGTTCGGGCCAGCAGGCCACCCACTTGATCAACGACATGGTCGCCGCCGGGTCCATCGACGTCGGCATCGCCTGT
>NZ_JBMCZA010000226.1:20885-21663 GCF_048654705.1 Nocardioides sp. CPCC 206348 | reverse complement strand
GACCCGCGCCCGGCCGACTGGTCGATCGACATGCCCAACCAGTTCGAGGCCGCGGACCGGATCGCGAAGCACCGCGGCATCTCCCGCGCCGACCTCGAAGCCCTCGGCCTCGCCTCGCAGGCGAAGGCACGAGCCGCCGTCGACGAAGGCCGCTTCAAGCGCGAGATCGCCGCCATCGAGGCACCCGTCCTGGACGCCGACGGCAACCCGACCGGGGAGACCCGCCTGGTCGACACCGACCAGGGACTGCGCGACACGACCGCCGAGGGCCTGGCCGGCCTCAAGTCCGTGCTGCCCGACGGCCTCCACACGGCCGGCACGTCGTCCCAGATCTCCGACGGCGCCGCGGCCCTGCTGATCATGGACGAGTCGAAGGCACGTGCACTCGGCCTGACGCCCCGCGCGCGGATCGTGTCGCAGGTCCTCGTCGGCTCCGACCCCTACTTCCACCTCGACGGGCCCGTCGACGCCACCCAGCGCCTGCTCGACCGCACCGGGATGTCGATCAGCGACTTCGACCTGTTCGAGGTCAACGAGGCGTTCGCATCGGTCGTCCTGTCGTGGGCCGGCGTGCACGGCGTCGACATGGACAAGGTCAACGTCAACGGCGGCGCCATCGCCCTCGGCCACCCCGTGGGCGCCACCGGCGTCCGGCTGATCACCACCGCACTGCACGAGCTCGAGCGCCGTGACCAGTCCACCGCGCTCATCTCGATGTGCGCGGGTGGCGCCATGGCGACCGGAACGATCATCGAGCGCATCTGACGCTGCTCGTCAC
>NZ_JBMCZA010000226.1:19204-20829 GCF_048654705.1 Nocardioides sp. CPCC 206348 | reverse complement strand
CTGCGCAGCTTCACCGGCTCGCCGGCGAGGCTGATCCTCGGGTCACGGTCGGCGAGGGCATCGAAGATCAGCTTCACCTCGAGGCGGGCCAGGTTGGCACCGATGCAGTAGTGGGCGCCATGACCGCCGAACGCCTGGTGCGGGTTGACCTCGCGCGTGATGTCGAAGGTGAACGGGTCCTCGAAGACGTCCTCGTCGAAGTTCGCCGAGGCGTAGAACAGGCCGACCCGGTCACCCTCCTTGATCGCCTGACCGCTGATCTCGAGGTCGCGCTTCGCCGTGCGCTGGAAGACCGTCACGGGCGTGGCCCAGCGGATGATCTCGTCGACGGCCGTGTCGGGACGCTCACGCTTGTAGAGCTCCCACTGGTCCGGGTTGTCGATGAAGGCCTTCATGCCGTGCGTGATCGCATTACGGGTGGTCTCGTTGCCGGCCACGGCCAGCAGGATCACGAAGAAGCCGAACTCGTCGTCGGTCAGTCCGTTGCCGTCGACATCCGCGGTCACCAGCTTGGTGACGATGTCGTCCTGCGGGTTGCGGCGACGGTCGTCGGCGAGCGCCATGGAGTACGCGAGGATCTCCATGAATGCGGTCATCTGGTCGCCGCCGAGCTCCGGGTCGTCGTACGACAGCATCTGGTTGGACCAGTCGAAGAGCTTGCCGCGGTCCTCCTGCGGGACCCCGAGCAGCTCAGCGATCGCCTGGAGGGGCAGCTCGGCAGCGATGTCGGTGACGAAGTTGCCCGACTCCTTGGCGAGCGCCTCGTCGACGATCTTCTCGGCGCGCTCCTTGAGCCAGGTGTGCAGACCGCCGACCGCGCGCGGCGTGAACGCGCGGGAGATGATCTGGCGCAGCTTGGTGTGCTCCGGTGAGTCGTGGTTGATCAGCAGGAAGCGGGTCTGCTCCAGCTCCTCGCGCGTCATGTCCGGCGCGAAGCGGATGATCACGCCGTTCTCGTACGTCGAGAAGTCGGCCTGGTTCTTCGAGACCGCAGCCACGTCCGCGTGCTTGCTCAGCGCCCAGTAGCCGGTGTCGAGGAAGCCGGCCCGGGCCCCCGGGTCGGGCTGTTCGATCCAGCTCACCGGAGCCGTCTGGCGCAGTGCCAGCAGCTCCTCGTGCGGCATCCGCTGGCGCAGGATGTCCGGGTCCGTCGGGTCGAAGGTGGTCAGCCCCGGGGCTTCAGCAACAGTCATGACCCGAACGGTACAGACTTTCGTGTCAGAACGAAAGGCTTTCGTTTTCGTGTCTAGCCCGTGGTCCCGTAGACGGGCTCGGGCGCAGGTGCTGCGGCCAGCAGGTCACGCAGCGCGGGCCCGACCGCGGCCGCCTCCCAGCGCGATCCGTTGTCGCGGGACGGCCCGTGCGACCAGCCGTTCTCGACGGTGATGACGCTGCCGTCGATCTCGATGACGCGACCGGTCACGTCGCCGGCCTCCTCGGACGCGAGCCACGCCACGACCGGCGAGTTGTCCTCGGGCAGCGCCATCGCGGACGTGTCGAAGGCACCCTCGGTCATCCGCGTCCTCGCGACCGGCGCGATCGCGTTGACCGTGACGCCGTACCGGCTCATCTCGACGGCGGCGACCAACGTCATGCCGGCGATACCGGCCTTCGCAGCGGAGTAC
>NZ_JBMCZA010000226.1:18145-19149 GCF_048654705.1 Nocardioides sp. CPCC 206348 | reverse complement strand
CCGGCGTGCCGCAGCGGCGCGAAGTGGCCCTTGAGGTGCACCCGTACGACGGCGTCCCATTCCTCCTCGGAGGTGTTGATGAGCATCCGGTCACGCAGGAACCCGGCGTTGTTGACCAGGATGTCGAGCCCGCCGAACGTGTCGATCGCCTGGCGGACCATCGCCTCGGCGGCCGCGAAGTCGGCGACGTCCGCGCCGTTGACGACAGCCTCGCCGCCCATCGCCTCGATCTCCGCGACGACCTCGTGGGCGGGCGACTCCTGCGTACCCTCACCCGCCGCCGTGACGCCGTAGTCGTTGACGACGACCCTCGCGCCGTGGCGCGCCAGCTCCAGGGCGTGCGCCCGGCCGATACCCCGACCGGCACCCGTCACGATCGCGACGCGACCCTCCAGCAACCTGCTCACTTGTTCTCCTCGTTCTGGGTGATGTGAAGGAAGACCGGCTGCTCCCCGCCGCCGTGACAGGCGAGCTGGGCACCGGAGACGTACGACGACAGGTCGCTGGCCAGGAAGGCCGCCACCCGTCCGATCTCGGCGACGTCGGCCATGCGACCCAGCGGGATGGTGCGCTCGATCGCGGCAACGGTGTCGTCGCCGCCGTAGTGGTCGGCCGTGTCGGCGGTGCGGACCAGGCCGACATCGATCGCATTGACCCGGACCCTGGGTCCCCATTCCTGGGCCAGCGACGTGGTCAGCGAGTCGAGCCCGGCCTTCGCGGCGCCGTACGCCGCCGTACCCGGGGACGGCCGGAGGCCCGAGACCGACGAGATGTTGATGATCGATCCACCGCCGGGTTGGTCCTGCATGACCCGGTTGGCCGCCTGGCTGACCAGCAGTGCGGACATCAGGTTCAGGCCGATGATCTTGTCGTGGAAGCGCGGCGACGCCTCCGCCGCGAGCGCGTACGGCGCCCCACCGGCGTTGTTCACGACGACGTCCAGGCGGCCGAACTCCTCGGCGATGCCCGCCACGAGTGCATCGACGGACGCGGCGTCTCGTACG
>NZ_JBMCZA010000226.1:15303-18077 GCF_048654705.1 Nocardioides sp. CPCC 206348 | reverse complement strand
GTCACCAGCGCGACGCGTCCCGCGAGATCCAGTTGGAGTGACATGCGGACACCCTACCAAGCAAATGCTTGGTAGGGTGCGTCCCATGACGGTTTCCAGTGAACTGCGCGACGACGGCATCCGCGTCGTCACCATGAACGCTCCCCCGGTCAACGCCCTCACCGTGCAGGGCTGGTTCGACGTGGCGAAGGCCCTCGACGAGGCCAGCGCGGACCTGGCGACGAAGGTCGTGGTCCTGCGCGCCGAGGGCAAGGGATTCAATGCCGGCGTCGACATCAAGGAGATGCAGAACACCACTGGCTTCGACGCGCTGCTGGGCGCCAACAAGGGCTGCTTCGCCGCCTTCAAGGCCGTCTACGAGTGCTCGGTCCCCGTCATCGCGGTGGTCAACGGCTTCTGCGTCGGCGGTGGCGTCGGCCTGGTCGGCAACGCCGACATCGTGGTCGCGAGCGAGGACGCCTACTTCGGCGTACCCGAGGTCAAGCAGGGTGCGCTGGGCGCCGCGACCCACATGGCCCGGATGGTCCCGCAGCAGATGATGCGCGCGCTGTACTTCACCGCCGCCACCATCTCCGCCGTCGACCTGCACCGGCTCGGCTCGGTCTACAAGCTGGCCCCGCGCGAGGAGCTGGACGCCGTCGCGCTCGAGGTGGCCGCCGCGATCGCCGACAAGGACACCCGGGTCATCCGTGCCGCCAAGGAGGCGCTGAACGGCATCGAGCCGGTCGACGTGAACAAGAGCTACCGGTTCGAGCAGGGCTTCACCTACGAGCTCAACCTGATGGGCGTGTCCGACGAACTCCGCGATGACTTCGCGGGAACGGAGAAGAGCAAGAAGTGAGCAAGCCTCGCGACAAGCAGATGACGGTCGACGAGGTCGTCGCCCAACTCTCCGACGGGATGACGATCGGAATCGGCGGGTGGGGTCCCCGGCGCAAGCCGATGGCCCTGGTCCGGGCGATCCTGCGCTCCGACCTGAAGGACCTCACCATCGTGAGCTGGGGCGGCGCCGACGTCGGTCTGCTGGCGCGCGCCGGCAAGATCCGCAAGCTCGTCTACGCATTCGTGTCGCTGGACTCCATCCCGCTCGAGCCCAACTTCCAGCGCGCCCGCCAGAACGGCACCATCCCCGAGATCGTCGAGCTCGACGAGGGCATGTTCCAGACGGGCCTCTACGCGGCAGCGCAGCGCCTTCCCTTCCTGCCGATGCGCGCCGGCCTCGGGTCCGACGTCCTGGTCAACAACCCGTGGATCAAGACCGTCACCAGCCCGTACGCCGACGAGAAGGGTGACTTCGAAGAGCTGACCGCCGTCCCGGCGCTCGAGCTCGACGTCGCCCTGGTGCACATGAACCGCGCCGACATCCACGGCAACGCGACCTACCTCGGGCCGGACCCGTACTTCGACGACCTGTTCGTGCAGGCCGCAGACAAGGCCTACGTCACTGTCGAGCAGATCGTCGACACCGCGGGCCTCACGGTCGACACGCCGGTTCAGCGGCTGCTGATCAGCCGGATGATGGTCGACGGCGTCGTCGAGACGCCGAACGGCGCGCACTTCACGGTCTGCACCCCCGACTACGAGCGCGACGAGAAGTTCCAGAAGGCGTACGCCGCCGCGGCGGGCGGGCCCGACGAGGACTGGGCCGCGTTCCACGAGCGCTTCCTCTCCGGCGACGAGACGGCCTACCAGGCCGCCGTCGCCGCCTTCCACGCCGAGCTCGAAGGAGCCAAGTGATGACCGACAACTCCGGGTTCTCCCGCGCCGACGTCTGCGCCGCTGCCATCGCCGACGCGTTCAAGGACGACGGCGAGATCTTCGCCTCGCCCATGGGCATGCTCCCGATGCTGGGCGTCAGGCTCGCCCGGCTCACGTCGAACCCCGACCTGGTGATCTCCGACGGCGAGTCGCTCTTCCTCGGCGGGACTCCCCCGCTCTTCGCGAAGGCGGACGTCGTCGAGGGCTGGATCCCGTTCCGTCGCGTCTTCGACGTGGTCGCCTACGGCAAGCGCCACGTGATGATGGGTGCCACCCAGATCGACCGCCAGGGCAACCAGAACATCTCCGCGATCGGAGACTTCGCCCAGCCGAAGCGCCAGCTCCTCGGATCGCGCGGCGCACCCGGCAACACGGTCAACAACCGGACGTCGTACTGGGTGCCGAAGCACAACACCCGGGTCTTCGTGGAGAACGTCGACATCGTCTCCGGCGTCGGCCCTGCACGCGCGAAGGCCGCCGGTCCGGGCGCCTCGAAGTACAACGACATCCACCGGATCGTCACCAACCTGGGCGTCTTCGACGTCAAGGGCGACGGTGACACTGTTCGCCTGCTCTCGGTGCACCCGGGTGTGGCCGTCGAAGAGGTCGTCGAGGCCACCGGGTTCGGACTCGCCCTCCCTGATGGGGTCGGCCCCGCCGACGTACCGACGACGCGGGAGCCGTCCCTCGAGGAACTGATCATCATCCGCGAGGTGCTCGATGCCAAGGGCCTGCGCTTCCGCGAGGTCCCTGAGCCTGTGGCAGTCGACGAGGTCGCGAAGTGATCGCCCAGCAGATCCGGACGCCCTTCACCGACCTGGTCGGCGTCCCGCACCCGGTCGTGCAGACCGGGATGGGCTGGGTGTCCGGACCGCGCCTGGTCTCCGGTACCGCCGAGGCCGGCGGTCTCGGCATCCTCGCCTCGGCGACGATGACCTTCGAGGAGCTCGAGAAGGCGATCGTCGAGACGAAGAACCGCACGGACAAGCCGTTCGGCGTGAACCTCCGTGCCGACG
>NZ_JBMCZA010000226.1:14561-15254 GCF_048654705.1 Nocardioides sp. CPCC 206348 | reverse complement strand
CTGATCGCGAAGCTCAAGGAGCACGACATCGTCGTGATGCCGTCGATCGGCGCCGCGAAGCACGCGAAGAAGGTCGCCGCGTGGGGCGCGGACGCCGTGATGGTTCAGGGCGGTGAGGGCGGCGGTCACACCGGCGCCATCCCGACCACGCTCCTGCTCCCGACCGTGCTGGACGCCGTGGACATCCCGGTGATCGCGGCCGGTGGCTTCTTCGACGGCCGCGGCCTCGCTGCCGCCCTGTCGTACGGCGCCGCCGGCGTCGGCATGGGCACCCGGTTCCTGCTCACCGGGGACAGTGCCGTCCCCGACGCGGTCAAGCAGCTCTACCTGGAGAAGGGCCTGACCGACACCGTCGTCACCGCCAAGGTCGACGGCATGCCGCACCGGATGCTCCGCACCGAGCTCGTCGAGTCCCTCGAGGAGACCTCCGCGGTCCGCCGCCTCGGTCCGACCGCGCGTCGCACCCTGGAGTTCAAGAAGTCCTCGGGCATGTCCTGGGCCGAGCTGCTCAAGGACGGCCGGGCCATGAAGAAGGCCCAGGGCCGCACCCTCGGCCAGATGGCCCTCGCCGCGAACACGCCGACCATGCTGCGCGCCGGCCTGGTCGAGGGCGACACGTCCGCGGGCGTCCTGGCCAGCGGCCAGGTGGTCGGCGTCATCGACGACCTGCCCACGTGCGAGGAGCTGATCGAC
>NZ_JBMCZA010000226.1:13174-14508 GCF_048654705.1 Nocardioides sp. CPCC 206348 | reverse complement strand
CGTTGTTGCGTGTTCTGTAGTGCTACAGGAACAACTTTTGTAGCATGTGGCTCGTGGGCATCATCAACCAGCTGTGGAGCGACCTCGACATTGGTTGGTGGAACGCCGGGCTGGCGAGTGCAGCGGCACTCCTCGTGGGCTGGACGGTGATCAGAGCACCCCGGACTGCAGCGACCGAGGGCGCAAAGTTCGCGGCAAAGCACAGTGCTTACGTCGATGTCGCGTTTGTTCGACAGTTCGACAGCGTCTCAGTGCGGGAGAGACGAAGGACCTACCTGACGAGGTCCGTCCCGTTCGTGCTCATTCTTCTCGTCCTGAACGACGTGACGATCGCTTTGATGCCCGGATTGTTGGCGCTCAGCATGGCTACGGAGAACGTGCTGCGACTTCGCCGCATCGGCAGCGAGTTCGACGCCGTTGCGCCACCCCATGGCCTTGCACGCGCCCGCGCTGTAGGAATCCGGGACTACATCGGCCCGGCGGGAATCGCTTGCTGGCTGGCGGTGGCATTCGTCGCCGTCACGGTCTGCATCGGCTTTGCTGTCGCGGTCGTCCGACACGGCTTCACTCCCCTCCTGTTGGCAGACCTGCTGTCAGCCGCTGCGCTCGGCATCCTGGCCCTGACCCTTCCCCTCTGCAGTTGGGTCATCGTGGGTCGTCCGGAGCGATCAGAGGACGCGGCGCACCTCTACTTGCAGGACGCCTGGCGGGCGAATCTCTTGCGCGAGGCCACCTTGGCTGCGCTGCTCCCCGCTCTGTACTTCATGATCACGGTGCCTGAGACGCGCGGCTTTCCCGTTGTTCTCGGGGTGGTTGCGGCAGGAGCGCTTGGCTTCTGCTTGCTGAGCAGCACGTTCCTGGGTGACAAGAACCTGCATTTCCGCAAGCGGCTGTGGCCGACACTGAAACCCGGTCAGGTGTTGATGCCCGGCGACTCCGTCCCGGCCGGAGCGCCCGCATGATCCAGGTCGACTCAAGGGCCGCGGCACCACCGTACGAGCAGGTGCGGTCGCAACTGGCCGACCAGATCGAACGCAAGGCACTCGTCGCGGGCACTCGTCTGCCGACGGTCCGCCGCCTCGCCGCCGACCTCGGGCTCGCCACCAACACCGTCGCGCGGGCCTACCGCGAGCTGGAGTCGGAGGGTCTCGTCGAGACGCGCGGACGCGCGGGCACCTTCGTCGCCGGCACCGGGGTCGAGCAGGAGGCGCGGGCAGCGGCCGCGGCCTACCTCGAACGGGTCCGCGAGCTCGGGCTCAGCGCAGCTGACTCTGTCCGTCTGGTGCAGGGCATGACCGAGCAACGCTCCGCCCGCTGACTCCACCTGCCCGTGG
>NZ_JBMCZA010000226.1:12826-13164 GCF_048654705.1 Nocardioides sp. CPCC 206348 | reverse complement strand
CGGTGCGGGTGGTGGTGTTCATGGTGTTCTCCTCAGGTGGTGGGGTCCGTGTGGTTCCCGGTGGCTTGGTGTTCTTGGTGGTAGGAGCGCGTCGGCCTGAGGACCTTGCAGAAACTTTCGGAACTTTCTGGATTCTTTTCCGGACCGTCGGTGGAGTCGCCCCTTCTCGCGGTGAAGTGCCATCACGGGACTGCGCCGCGGAAGATGAGTGCGGATGCAGCGCAGCGACGCGCACGACGTCACCCGGGCTGTCGGTCACCGGGCATGCCGCTGGCCCCGCTGGTGGGCGGGGTGCGGGGCGTGGTGGCTATTGCTCGGGGTCGGCTGGGTCGACGGTG
>NZ_JBMCZA010000226.1:11406-12816 GCF_048654705.1 Nocardioides sp. CPCC 206348 | reverse complement strand
GGTGGCTATTCGGCGGGGTCGACGGGGCGGGGTGGGTCGAGGGCACGGGTGCCGTCGGGTCCGACGATGAAGTGGTGGCCGTGGGGGCTGATCCACAGGTAGTGCCCGGGTACGACTGTCAGGTACCGCCATCTACTGAAGGTCTTGGCGCGGTGATGTCGCCTGCAGGCTGGTGCGAGGTTGCAGGGGCAGGTGGGTCCGCCCTTGTCGTGGGGGACCACATGGTCCAGATCGCACTTGGCCGCTGGTTTCGTGCACCAGGGGAACCGACACGCGTGGTCACGCTGTTCCACCCGGCGGCGGATCCGGTCCGGGATCTCGTAGGAATCCACGGGCACGCAGTCGGCGATGTCGACCACGGGCCGGACGATGACGGTGGTGTCGCGGGCGCGGAGCCATTCCTTGATCTGCGCGATGCTGATCGGGGTCCGGCCTTGCTCCCACCGTCCGACGGGGCTCGCGAACGGGTTGTCCTGGTCCAGTGCGGTGTCGGTGATGTGGACGGTCAGCTCGACCTTCCGGCCCGGGGACTGGGTGATCACTTCACCGGTTTCCTCGTCGGCGAAGAGCAGGTCCAGGGAAAGGTCGTGGCGGGCGAGGTCGCCGGCGGCCTTGGACCGGCGGACATCGAGGGAGTCGGTGTCGCCGAGCTTGCCGCGCTCGATCGCGCGACGGTTCACAGCCAGGTCGAGATCGTGGCCGTCGGCGCCGTCCATCACGCCGTGGAGCTCGACGAGACCGTTGCTGTCGACCTCGCCGATGTCGAACCGGCGTCCGTCAGCGGCGGCCTGACGCTCAGCCTCGGCGCGTTCGGGGTCGAACCGCAGGGTCGCTTCGGTGACGAGGCGCTCCAACTGTGCCCACCCGACCCCACCGACGCCAGCGAGCTGGCGGTCCACGAACGCAGCCGCCTCAGCGTTGAGGGGCCGGGTGAGGTCCGCGATGCGTTCGGCCCGCCACGGCGCCAGGCGGCCCTCGACCACCGAGGTGTAGATGCCGGGCAGGCGCCAGGCGCACTCGATGACCCGCCCGACATACCCACGACCACCATCAGGCGACCGACCGAGAACGGCGATGAGCTCCATCAGGTTGAACTCCGACACCAAGGGTGCGCCGGGACCGGCGATCGGGACACCGGTGTCGATCACGCCCTCGAGGATGGTCGCGGCCTGTTCGGGTGTGGTGACGACGTTGTCCTCGGCCCAGCCCACGATGTCGATCCAGTCCTGGACCATGGACTCTTCGCGGGCCTTGACGCGCTCGCTCAGGCGCGACAGCAATGTCTGCGGCTGTGAGCTGCGGTCCCCGAGGTCCATACATGTATTGGATCATGAGCCTCCGACAGTGCGGAGCGCAGCGAAGGCGCCTGCGGACAGGGGAACGGCCCGGACCGAGCTGTGGAGAGTTGGT
>NZ_JBMCZA010000226.1:11232-11396 GCF_048654705.1 Nocardioides sp. CPCC 206348 | reverse complement strand
CTGGACCATGGACTCTTCGCGGGCCTTGACGCGCTCGCCCAGGCGCGACAGCAATGTCTGCGGCTTTGAGCTGCGGTCCCCGAGGTACATACATGTATTGGATCATGAGCCTCCGACATTGCGAAGCGCAGCGACGTTGCCTGTGGACAGGGGGAACGGCCGAA
>NZ_JBMCZA010000226.1:9078-11222 GCF_048654705.1 Nocardioides sp. CPCC 206348 | reverse complement strand
CCTCCTCGACCAACGGGCGACGGTTGCTGCGCAACCTCGTCGACCAACGCACTCCCCCATCCGTCATGCTGGAGCCATGCGATTCACCGAGCACGAGCTGACCGCAGCCCTGACCGGGGCAGCCAAGACCGTGGTCGCGTCGAACCGGAAGATCCGCAAGGGCGGCAAGGACATCGACACCGTGTGGAACGAGATGGACCGTCACCAGCGGTTCAAGGTGCTCGACGCCCTCGGCACCCAGATCCTGCCGGTACTGGTCGCACTCCCGGACGTCGAGGTCGAGCCGGGAACGCGGCCGTCGTACACGAACAGCCAAGTGGCGGAGACGATCACCGGGCTCGTCGGTGACGAACTGGGCAAGTTGCGCCGAGCAGCGGTGATCAAGGCCCGGACGCTGCTCGTGCAGACCGCGCTCGCGAACGTCCCACCGCGGTTGGACCCCGATGCGCTGATCAGCGCATCCGACGGTCCGTCATGACATCGACCCGACCGGCCTACACCCACCCCGTTGCACAGCAGGCGCACGCGCTGTCGCAGGTCATCGACGGGCACAACGACCTGGCCTGGTCCTCGCGGACAGTTGCCGGCTACACCGTCGAGGGACTCGACGGGCCCGAGCACCCGTTCAGGACCGACATCAACCTGCTGCGGGCCGGCGGGGTCGGCGCACAGTTCTGGTCCGTTTACTCCCGAGGCGGGCTGGCGCCGTCCGAAGCGGTCCAGTACACCCTCGAACAGATCGACTTCGTCCACCGCCTGGTCCGCCGTTACCCCGACACCTTCGTCCTTGCGCGCACCGGGACCGAGATCCGAACCGCGTGGGAACGCGGACAGATCGCCTCGCTACTGGGTGCCGAAGGCGGGAACAGCATCGGCGGGTCCCTCGCGGTGCTGCGCGTCCTGGCGGCTCTGGGCGTCAAGTACCTGACGCTCACCCACAACCACAACACCACGTGGGCCGACTCGGCCACGGACGTCCGGGCCCACGGAGGCCTCACCGGCTTCGGCCGCGAAGTGGTGGCCGAGATGAACCGGCTCGGCGTCCTGGCCGATCTCTCGCACGGCTCGTTCGAAACCATGCGACAGACCTTCGATGTCAGTTCCGCGCCCGTCATCTTCAGCCACTCATCGTGCCACCAGGTCTGTCCGCACCCCCGGAACGTCCCCGACGACGTCCTCGGCCGGCTCTCGACCAACGGGGGCGTCCTGATGGTGGCGTTCGTCCCTGAGTTCGTCAGTGCGGACTACTGGGACTGGCACGACGGTGGCAAGCATGGGACCCGTCCGCCGGTGACGGTCGACCAGGTCGCCGACCACATCGAGCATGCCCGGGAGGTTGCCGGGATCGACCACGTCGGCCTCGGGTCCGACTACGACGGTGGCGGGGACTTCCCCGACGGCATGGGAGATGTCGGCGGGTTCGCTGTCCTCATCGACCGCCTGGCGGAGCGTCGTTGGAACGCGCCCGAGCTCGCGAAGCTCATGGGTGGCAACATCCTCCGTGTCCTCGACGACACCGCCGAAGCAACCGTGACCAACGCGTAGCCCGCTACCCGCCCGGCGGGCTCTGTCCGTACGGGTCGACGGGCGCGCCATCGCCGGTCGTCGGCAGGTCGCCGCGGGTGACAGGTGACGGCGGAGGTGCAGGAGAGGGGGCCTTCCCGTCCTGGCGACGAGCCTCGACCGCTGCCTCGGTCAGGGACGCCCGGTCGACCGCAGCCGACGGAGCGCCGACCGTGAGGTGGTACCCGTCGTGGCGGACGACGTACTCGTGCCAACCGCCGCCTGCGCGGTACCAACCGCCCGCGTCGGGCTCGCACACCTCGACGGCGGCCGGCTCGCTACCGCTCGCACCGCTCAGGGGGTCGGCCGCGCAACGTGCCTCGTCATAGGAACCGCCCCTGACGTCGAGGTGGACCTGGGTGGTGAACGGTTCCTCTGCGGGCACGTAGACCGCGGCGTAGTCGGAGTCGCCGCGCACCCCGACGGACTGCTCGGCCAGCTGGAAGCCCGACAGCTCGATGGTGTGCACCAGGTCGGGGTCGACGCCCTGGCTCAGCACTCGCTGGTACGTGTCGTCGGGCAGCGGTTCGGGGCCGTTGTCGGCGCCACCTGGTTCGGTACCGCAGCCGGCGAGCAGGAGA
>NZ_JBMCZA010000226.1:5571-9068 GCF_048654705.1 Nocardioides sp. CPCC 206348 | reverse complement strand
AGGTCGGGGTCGACGCCCTGGCTCAGCACTCGCTGGTAGGTGTCGTCGGGCAGCGGTTCGGGGCCGTCATCGGCACCACTGGATTCGGTACCGCAGCCGGCGAGCAGGAGGAGGGCGGCGACGGCGAGGACGCTCTTGATACGCATGTCGCGACGGTAGAGCGGCCGTACCCCGCCCACCTGAGCCCGAGGGCTCATCCGTCCCTGGACTCGCGGCGCTCCTGCAGGCGCTGCTGCGCGGCTTCCAGGAACTCCAGGCACGGCGCCTCGCTCGCGGGGTGCTTCTCGCGGAGGTGGAAGATCCAGCGGTCCATCGCGGCCATGAACCCGTTGTCCTCGCCCGGGCGCAGGGTCGACCAGTGGATGTGGCCACGGACGGTGCACTCCGTGCAGTTGATCTTGTAGACGAACTGGTCGTTCGCGTCGACGTCGATCTTCACCTTGGAGAGCGGACCAGCCTGTACGGCGGCCTTCCTCTCACGAGCGGAGCGGCTCGCAACCATGTCGTCCCCCTCGGGTGTTCGGCCTGTGGAGCCTACCGGCCGCGGTTGTGTCGGCGCGGTCGCCTAGGGTCAGGGACGTGAAGTGCCGATGAGCAAGATGGATGGACTGCGCGCCATGCGCGAAGCCCGCTACGCAGCAGCGAACGCCCGTGCCGGGACGCCCGCGACGACCGCCAAGGCCGCGCCGAAGAAGGCGGCCGCGAAGCCCGCAGCCAAGGCCGCGGCCAGCGCTCCGGTTGCCGACGGCGAGACCGACGAGAGCCTGTGCGGACACCGCAACATGAGCGGCCGCACCTGCACGCGCGAGCGCGGGCACAGCGCGAAGAGCCACCGCTACTCCTGATCAGTCCAGGGTGCGCTGGTAGGCCCACTCCCGGCCCATCACCTGGTACCCCAGGATCTCGTTGACGCCGATCATGTGGTCGTTGGACTCGGCGTTCCACGTGTCGACGGTCTTCAGCTGCGGCTCGTCCTCACGCAGCCAGCGCAGCATGTCGGCCTTCAGCAGCAGGCCGAGCCTGTGGCCGCGGTGCGCGCGTGTCACCGACGTGTCGTGCTGGTCGCCCCAGGTCGGGTCCTCCTCGGAGACCACGATCACCGTCTGCGCGGCAAGCGCTCCCGACGGGACGTGGCGGGCCACCACCCGGTACAGGCGCTCCCCGCGGCCGGCCATGGCCGTCTCGTAGGCAGCCATGCGCCCGGCCGTGAAGACCTCGTCCTCGTAGTCCAGGTCGTCGGTCGGGGCGTCGTTGATGGCCGATGCCATCTCGGCCAGCGCGTCCAGTCGCTCGACGGGGGTCGGGACACTCCACCGCTCCAGGACGTAGTCGGCCGCGTGGGGCAGCGCGGCGTCGTACCGCTTGTCGAGCTCGGACCAGTCGATGTCGGCGAGCACCTGGCGCCGGTTGATCGAGGCGAGCTTCTTCTCGAAGCCATGGCGCGCCGCGAAGCCGTCGGCCGCCTCCGACTCCCACCCCTCGGCCGCGATGATCTTCCGGCCGCGGCGGCGGGCCTCGTCGAGGAGTACGTCGAGGATGACCGTGCCGTACCCGTGACGGCGGTGCTCCGGGTGCACCTCGACGAGGACCCAGGCCAGGTCGAGGTTGTCGTACTCGCTGGCGCTGATCGCGCCGCTGCCGACGACGACACCGTCCACCCGCGCGAGGTACGGCGTGTCGACCTCACCATCCCAGCCGTGGCGGAAACGCCCGACCGCCATCGCTCGCGTCTGCGGGCGGTTCCACGGGGTGTCGGCACTGCTCGTTGCATTGGTCAGCTCGACCCACGCGTCGATGTCGGCCACGTCATCGGGGCCAAACGGGTGAATCTCCATGCCAGCAGCATGCGGTGACCGGTCGCGGTCCGCCACTGGATATTCTCGACGGGTGAGCCAGACGACGCCGACCCCGAGCCCGGGCGCTCCGCGGCGCAAGCACCTGATGGATCCGAACGCCCCGCGCAAGGCTCCCGACCCCAAGGACCTCGAGCGGCTCGCCCGCGTCCAGCGCCGGGTGGTCTCGGTCCTGGCCATCACGACCGTGCTGCACCTGTCCGCCGGCCTCGTGATCGCGGCACGGCACGTCGGCGAGGACCGGCTCGACGCCCAGCTCACGCTTCTCGCCATCGCCACGATCTTCATGGTCGGCGGCATCGGCGCGACCCTGGTCATCAACCACCGCAAGTGGCTGTCGCCGTGGCTCCTGGTCGGCCTGGTCCCCGGCCTCGTCGGCCTCTGGTGGATCGTGCTCTGACCGTCGTCAGTCGTCGCTGATCTCGACGGGGTACACGTCGTGCTCGGTTCCTGCGGCGAGCGTGAAGCCCCAGCCCGTCGGGAGGGTGATGTAGGGCCAGATCGCCGGGTGCGCCTGGTACATGTCCTGGAGCGTGGCGACGGTGAACCCGACCGTCTTGCTGACGGTCTCGAAGTCGTCGTTCTCGGCAAACACCACCCAGCCGGTGTCCTTGCGTTCGGCATCGGCGGGGAACCGGGCGCCGTAGACGAGAAGTGACTGGGGCGTGACGTTCTTGGCCAGCAGGCCGCTGCCCATCGGCCACGGCGGCTCCGCACGGGCACCGACCCGGTCGCACACCTCCTGCTGGTCGCTGCGGATGCGCGGCGGTGCGAGGGGGTCCACCGGCGAGGTCGGGTCGGTTCCCGGGCTCTCCGGATCGGCCTCCCACTTCGCGAGGAAAGCCAGGAAGTCGTCGTAGTCCGGCACGGGCGCACCGGTCGCGATCAGGTGCGACACGGGGAGGGACAACCGGTCGTAGATGGACAGGTTCGTGTGGGTCGCGAACGGCTGGTTGTCGAGCGCGCACTCGACCATGTCGCCGTCGACCCCGGTCACGATCGCCCACATCCGCTCGCGCTGCGACACGAGGTGGGGCCGTCCATCGGGGTCGTACGGCGCCAGGCCGTCGCGCACGACGTCGGCGATGGTGGCGACCTGGAAGATCGCGCGGACCATGCTGCCGGGGACCACCGCGTCGAGCTCGGCAACCGTCGGCATCTCGAACGTCTCCGGGTGCTGGGCAGCCGTCGGCCGAGGATCGACGAGCTCCCAGCCACCGCGCGCGAGCAGGGCCGACAGGTCCGGAGAATCGCTCATGGGGCCGGAGCGTACCGGTGCGTCACCGCCTCGATGTTGTTGCCGTCGAGGTCGCGGACGAAGGCGCCGTAGTAGCCGGGGTGGTACTCCGGGAACGGGCGCGGCGCGTGCAGAACCTCGGCACCGGCGGCCACCGCCGCGTCGTGGAAGGCATGCACGGCGGCGACGTCGGCCGCCTGGAAGGCGACATGGACCTCGCGGTTGGCCGGCATGTCGTCGTACCGGCCGAGCCAGAAGGCGGGGTCCTCCATGGTGCCGTAGCCGCACGCGACGTCGTAGTCCATCACACGGGAGAAGCCGAGGGGTGCGAGGACTGCGTCGTAGAAGGCCTTCGAGGCGGCCAGGTCTGCACAGTTGATGCCGAGGTGATCGATCATGGCTCCATC
>NZ_JBMCZA010000226.1:305-5532 GCF_048654705.1 Nocardioides sp. CPCC 206348 | reverse complement strand
CCCCGCGTTTCGACCGAGTGCTCAGGTCGGCTGGCGCCGGGCCGACCAGAGGGACATGTCGGTGCCCACCCCGGACCCAGCCGGCCCGGAAGTCCACCCCGCGATCCTGCAGACGGTCGCGCTGACGCTGCGCCCGACGGCCGGGGAACCGGTCGCCCTCACGACCCGGATCCTGGACCTCGAGCCGCAGCCGGACGGCGAGACCACGCTCGTCGTCGCGTGCCCCGACGGACATGACCCCCTCGAACACCACTTCGAGGCCACGGTGTCGTGGACCTACTCCCTGGGCCGGATGGAGTGCCCGGTGAGCACCCGGCCCGGACGGCGGGCGTATGGACGGGTCTGGGTGCTGCGGCCCAGCTCGGCGGCAACCCGGATCCAGGAGCGCGCGTTCTTCCGTGCCCGGGTCTCGGTGCCCGTCTTCCTGGCCTGGTCCGACGCGCCCGCCGGCGACGAGGAGCCCGCGTCGCACGACCTGACTGCCGTGGCGGTCGACCTCGGCGAGGGCGGCCTGCTTGCCGTCGTACGCACCGATCCCCCGGCGCCCGGAACCCTCGTCGAGTCGACCGTGCGTGTCGACGGCACCAACTACACCCAGCCCGCCCGGGTGGTCCGGCACGTCAACTTCGCCAGCGGGGGCATCGGCGTGGCCGTTGCGTTCCTCGACCCCAAGCTCCACGGTGACCGGTTCCGCAAGCTGGTGTTCGAGTCCGAGCGACGACGACGCCGGGTCCGCTGACGCCCCTGGAGGAGTACGACGTCAGGCAGCGCGCTGCTGATCAGGGAGGCCGTGCGGGAGACGGTGCGCGATCTCGACCGCTCCGCTGGCCAGACGACGGACGCCGCGCTCGTCGGCGCGACCACGTGTCCACAGGACGGCGATGGAACGACCGGCGATGCAGCCCAGCGCATAGGTCGCGAGGACGTAGACCGGAATCTCAGTACGACGGTGGCTCATGACTGCCCCTTTCCCTTGTGCACCTCATCGGCAGCTGGTCGCCGGCGTTGAGGAACATCCCCGGGAGCGGGGGCCTTCACACCTGCCCGGGAATCAGCCGAGGCGCTCGATGATGGTGACGTTCGCCTGGCCGCCGCCCTCGCACATCGTCTGCAGGGCGTAGCGACCCCCAGTGCGCTCGAGCTCGTTGAGCATCGTCGTCATCAAGCGGGTGCCGGTGGCGCCGATCGGGTGACCGAGGGCGATGCCGCCGCCGTTGACGTTGACCTTCTCGTGCGGGGCGCCGGTCTCCTTCATCCAGGCCAGCACGACCGAGGCGAAGGCCTCGTTGCACTCGAACAGGTCGATGTCATCGACCGAGAGACCGGACTTCGCGAGGGCGTGCTTCGTGGCCTCGATCGGGCCGGTGAGCATCCAGACGGGGTCGTCACCTCGGACCGACAGGTGCACGACGCGTGCCCGCGGCGTCAGGCCGTGGTCCTTCACGGCCTGCTCGGAGGCGATCAGCATCGCGGAGGAGGCATCGCAGATCTGCGAGGCGACCGCAGCGGTGATGCGGCCACCGGGCGCGAGCGGCTCGAGGCCGGCCATCTTCTCCAGCGAGGTCTCGCGCGGGCACTGGTCGACGTCGAAGACGGTGCCGTCCTCCAGGGTGAACGGCACGATCTCACGCGCGAAGCGGCCCTCGGCGATCGCCGTACGGGCGCGGGTGTGCGACGCGAGGGCGTACTCCTCCATGTCGAGCCGCGAGATGTCCCACTTCGCCGCGATCATCTCGGCGGAGTTGAACTGGCTGACCTCGACGTCGCCGTAGCGCTTGGCCCAGCCGGGCGACTCGGCGAACGGGGTGGAGAAGCCGTACTGCTGTCCGACGAGCATCGCGGCGGAGATCGGGATGGCGCTCATGTTCTGCACGCCGCCGGCGATGACGAGGTCCTGGGTGCCGGACATGACGCCCTGGGCCGCGAAGTGCACGGCCTGCTGCGACGAGCCGCACTGGCGGTCGATCGTCACGCCGGGCACGTGGTCGGGAAGGCCCGCCACGAGCCACGCCGTACGAGCGACGTCGCCGGCTTGCGAACCGATGGTGTCGCAACAACCGAGGATGACGTCGTCGACGGCACCCGGGTCAACGCCGGTGCGCTCGACCAGGGCGGACAGCGTGTGGGCGGCGAGGTCGGCGGAGTGGACCGCGGCGAGCGCTCCCCCGCGCTTGCCGACCGCGGTGCGGGCGGCGTCGACGATGTAGGCCTCAGGCATGGGTGTTCCTCTCAGCGATCCCGTCGAGCAGGATCCGGACGTACTGGTCGGCGATGTCGGTGTGGGTCAGGTCGCGGCCGGGGCGGTACCAGCGCACGGCCACCCACACGGTGTCGCGGATGAAGCGGTAGGTGAGGGTGACGTCGAGGTCGGAGCGCAGCACGCCGGTGCGCACGCCCTCCTCGAGCAGGGTGACCCAGACCTGGCGGGACTGGGCGTTGCGGTCCGCGAGGTAGCCGAACCGTTCGAAGGAGCCGAGGTGGTCGGCGTCGTTCTGGAAGATCGCGACCTCGTGCGGATGCTTGTCGATCGCTTCGAACGACACCCGGACGGCGGCTTCGAGCTTGGTACGGGCGTCGTCGCTGCTGGCGAGGATGGCGTCGTACTGCCCGAAGAGCTCCTCCTGGAAGGTCGAGAGGATCTCGTCGACCATCGACTCCTTGGAGTCGAAGTGGTGATAGAGACTGCCGTTCTGGATGCCCGCGGCGTCGGCGATGTCGCGCACCGTCGTTGCCCGGAAGCCCTTGTTCGCGAAGACTCCGGCCGCGATCGCGAGCAGTTGCTCGCGACGGCTGGGTCCGGCGCCGTTCGACTCAGGCGTGCTGGCTGCTGACACTGATCACCTCACCGGTCAGGTACGACGAGTAGTCGCTTGCGAGGAACACCATCACGTTGGCCACCTCCCACGGGGCGGCGGCGCGCCCGAAGGCCTCGCGCTGCTTCAGCTCGTGGAGCAGCTCCGGCGACGTCACCTTCTCGAGGAAGGGGTGCATGGCCAGGCTGGGTGAGACCGCGTTGACCCGGATGCCGTGCGGCGCGAGGTCGAGGGCGGAGCAACGGGTCAGCGCCATGACGCCGGCCTTGGCCGCGGCGTAGTGGGCCTGGCCCTCCTGGGCCCGCCAGCCGATCACCGAGGCGTTGTTGATGATGATGCCCTTCTTGCCTGCCGCGACGAACCGCTGGCCGGCCGCACGGGTGGCGCGCATGGTGCCGGTGAGGGTGATGTCGATGACCCGGTTCCAGGTCTCGTCGCTCACCTCGAGGATCGAGTCGGTGCCACCCAGGCCGGCGTTGTTGATCAGGACGTCGACGCCGCCGAACTCGTCGGCAGCGTCGAGGAGGGCCTGGATGTCCTCCTCCTTCGTCACGTTGCAGACCAGCTGGCGCACCCGGTCGGCGCCGAACTCGGCGCCCAGGGCGTCCTCGGCCTCCTTGAGGCGACGCTCGTGGGTGTCGCTGAAGACGACCGCCTTCGCGCCCTCCTCCAGGGCCCGTCGTACGACGGCCGCCCCGATGCCGGCACCGGCGGCCGCCGTCACCACGATGACCTTGCCTGCCAGCAGGTCGTGGCCGGGCACGTAGTCGGGGGTGGGCTGTTCTGCACGCGTCACGGTCATCCGCGAGGCTCCTTCGGTAGTCCGAGAACTCGCTCGGCAAGGATGTTCTTCTGGATCTCGTCGCTGCCGCCGTAGAGCGTGTCGGCACGGGAGAAGAGGAAGAGCCGCTGGTGCTCGTCGAGGTCGTAGGACCCCGACTCCGCCGTGGAGGGGCGGGACAGCAGCCCGTCAGCGCCGGCGACGTCCATGGCGACCTCGCCGAGGGTGCGGTGCCAGGTGGCCCAGGCCAGCTTGAAGATGGATCCGGCGCCACCGCCGGCGGCGGAGTCCTGGCCGCCCTCGACCAGCGCCAGCGAACGCAGGGCGAAGCTCCGGATCACGGCGAGCTCGGTCTTGAGCCGGGCGAGCCGGTCGCGCACGATCGGGTCGTCGACCGAGCCGTTGTCCTTCGCGCGGGCGATCACGGTCTCGAGCTCGCGCGCGAAGCCGACGGTCTGGCCCAGCGTGGAGACGCCTCGCTCGAACCCGAGCAGGCCCATCGCCACGCCCCAGCCGCGGCCGGGCTCGCCGACGACCATGTCGCCGGCGGTGCGGGCTCCGGTGAAGAAGACCTCGTTGAACTCCGAGCCGCTGGTGAGCTGCTCGATCGGCCGGATCTCGACGCCGGCCTGGTCCAGTGGGACGAGCAGGAACGACAGGCCCTGGTGACGCGCCGATCCCGGCTCGGTGCGCGCGACCACGAAGCACCAGTCGGACAGGTGGGCCAGCGACGTCCACACCTTCTGGCCGTCGATCACCCACTCACCCGTGGAGTCGTCGATCCGTGCCTTCGTCTGCACGTTCGCGAGGTCGGACCCGGCACCGGGCTCGGAGTAGCCCTGCGACCACAGCTCGCGGACCGCGACGATCTCGGGCAGGAAGCGCTTCTTCTGCTCCTCGGTGCCGAACGCAATGAGGGTGGGACCGAGGAGCTGCTCACCCAGGTGGTTCACGCCGGCCGGGGCGTCGGCACGGGCGTACTCCTCGTGGAAGATCACCTGCTGCCACAGCGAGAGCCCGCGGCCGCCGTACTCCTTCGGCCAGCCGACGGCCGTCCAGCCGTGCTCGGCGAGCAGCCGGTTCCAGGCCAGTCGTTCCTCGTGCGCCTCGTGTTCACGCCCCGGGCCGCCACGGCCACGCAGGTCGGCCCACTCGCCGGTCAGGTGTTCGGCCAGCCACGAGCGGATCTCCGCACGGAAGGCACGGTCCTCGGCGCTCTCGGTCAGGTCCACGTCGCCACCATACCAAGCAAATGCTTGGTAGGGTGCAGCCATGGACACGATTCCCGCCGTCTTGCGCAGGGCCGCGGACCAGTACGGCGAGAAGCCGGCGTACGTCGACGGTGACCGCACCGTCTCATTCACCGGGATCCTCGAGCTCGTTCGACACACCGCGGCCGGCTATCGGGAGCGCGGCTTCCTGCCCGGGGAGCGCGCCGCGATCTGGGCGCCGAACAGCATCGACTGGGTCGTCGCCGCGCTCGCCGTCTCCTACGCCGGAGGAACGCTCGTCCCGCTGAACTCCCGCTACACCGGTCACGAAGCCGCCGACATCGTCGAGCGGTCGGGTGCCACCCTCGTGATCGTGGCCGACGGCTTCCTGGGCCGCAACCAGGTCGAGGAGCTCCGGAACG
>NZ_JBMCZA010000226.1:139-217 GCF_048654705.1 Nocardioides sp. CPCC 206348 | reverse complement strand
CAGACCGTCGGCGTCGCGCAGGCGTGGGGCGAGCTCGGCGGCGTGACCGCCGACGACCGCTACCTGGTGGTCAACCCG
>NZ_JBMCZA010000226.1:0-129 GCF_048654705.1 Nocardioides sp. CPCC 206348 | reverse complement strand
CTGGCCGACGTGGCGGTCGAGCCCGGTGACATCGACGCGGTCGCCACCGCCGTCACCCCGGACGACGTCGCCGACATCCTCTTCACCTCGGGCACGACCGGGCAGCCGAAGGGCGCCATGAGCGCACAC
>NZ_JBMCZA010000225.1:27163-27723 GCF_048654705.1 Nocardioides sp. CPCC 206348 | reverse complement strand
CCCGAATAGTTTTTGAGCCAGTTTTTGGGCCGAGAAAGGCCCACCTCCCGTTCGGGGAAGTGGGCCTCTGAACCTGTTTGCGCAGGTCATGCGGTGAATCCGATCTGCGCGCCTGTAGGGATTCGAACCCCAAACCTTCTGATCCGTAGTCAGATGCTCTATCCGTTGAGCTACAGGCGCTCATCGCTTGCGCGACCGGACGAGAATAGCCGAGGGCGCGGGTCGATGCCGAATCACGACCACCTGTCGTCGTACGCCGGGTGTGGAAGCATGTCGCCATGACCGGCCTGAACCCCGAAGACCGGGAGCTCTTCGAGGACGAAGCAACCAGACTTTACGAGCAGATCCTGGCCGAGGGCGGGCTCGCTGCTGACGACTCCCGGCTGGCCGCTACGACGCGTGTACGACGGGCGTTCGACCTGCTCACCGAGCTCGGACTGCTCCAGCTGGACGAGACCCGGAAGACCTGGCGTCCGGTGGAGCCGAGCAATGCGCAGTCGCGGGTGGTCACGCCCCTCGGCACCGAGGGCGCGCGGCTGATCGACGAGTCGGCGCGCTGG
>NZ_JBMCZA010000225.1:19275-27126 GCF_048654705.1 Nocardioides sp. CPCC 206348 | reverse complement strand
GCGACGGAGTCGGGCCCGTTCCTCTACCTGCACGGCGAGGCGATCAGTCCCTACCTCACCTCGATCATCGGCGACGCCGAGACCGAGCTGCTGACAGCGCAGCCGCAGACCACGCGCAGCGCGAAGACGGTCGCCGAGGCCGCCACCCGCGACGTGGCGGCGCTCAAGCGCGGGATCTCGATGCGCACGATCTACCAGCACAGCGCGCGGCGTCACCCCGCGACGCACAAGTACGTCGCCGACGTGACCCAGCACGGCGCCGAGGTGCGGACGCTGGACGAGTTCTTCAACCGGATGATCGTGGTGGACCGGCGGGTGGCGCTGATCCCGGCCGCCGACAGCCTGGCGACCGCGGTCGTCGTACGAGAGCCCGCGATCGTGGCGTACCTCGTGGACGTCTTCGAGCGCGCCTTCGCGCGCGGCCGTCCGTTCGCCAGTGGCGAGCAACGGGTGATGAAGGAGATCGCGACCGAGCAGCGGGCGATGACGATGCGGATGCTCATCGAGGGCCACGCGGACGCGGTGAGCGCGAAACGGCTCGGCGTGAGCGCGCGGACGTATGCGGGCTATGTCGCCGAGCTCAAGGACGAGTACGACGCGGAGACGCGCTTCCAGCTCGGTTACATCATGGGTCAGCGCGGCATCGCCGGTCAGGACACCAGCGGCGGCTGACCGTCAGGGCCGGACGGCCCGGGCACAGCTCAGTTGCGGCCGATGACCCAGCCCCAGCCGCTGTCTGCCTCGGCAGCGGTCGGAATCGAGACAACGCCGACGGCAGCGATCATCACAGCGAACGCGAGAGCGGCCTTGCGAGCAATCTTCTTCATCGTCATTCCCCTAGCTAGTGGGGTCCCTCCCGGAACCCTCCCTCTGGAGCCCGAGAAGCGTGACCGTCCCCCAAATGTCCAGACCACGCCCTGCCATCTTGCCGCAACTTCCCGGCATAAGCGAGACCCCGGGTGAGGGGGTCCTCACTCGGGGTCTCGTGCTGTCACTTGGCGGAGGCGGAGGGATTTGAACCCTCGATGGGGTTGTAGCCCCAAACCCGCTTAGCAGGCGGGCGCCATAGACCGGACTAGGCGACGCCTCCTCCACCATCGGTCGCGAACGACCGAGCAGCGGAGCAAGGTTACAAGCACCGTCGCGCGGCTCCCAATTGACCCGCCCGTCGTCTCCCGGACGGGTACGACGTCAGCGGGCTGCGCCGCGCAGGCGGTCGCGGATGTCGCGGGCGAGATCGTCCTTGTCGCCTGCGACGAGCTCGACCGGGATCGTCGTCGAACGGCCGTCCCGCAACCGCAGGATCACGCACTCGATGTCGCGGGGCGCAGCAGCGACGGCGTCCTCGACGTCGCTCCACGGCGCCTCGGAGACGCCGGCGGCCCGCACCATCCGGACGCGGTACCCGGACGACGTCAGCCGGACCACCACGAGCCGGCTGCGCAGCCACCAGCTGAGCCCGATCAGGCCGAGGATGCCCAGCCCGAGGAGGGCCACCAGGACGTCGAGGCTCCACTCGAACGCCACGGCCGCGACCGTCGTACCGAGGAGGAGCAGGGCGAGCAGCACGAGGTAGGCACCGACGAACCGCGCCATCACGACAGGCGCGAGCCGGTACTCGGAGACGGAGGTCGAGTGCGCGCTGCTCATGGGCCGATTGAACAAGACAGAACCCGGGTCGACCAAAGTGGGAGCGCCCGGTCGTCTAGGCTCGCTTGCTGTCCGAGAAGACGCCCTGGCGTCGCCCCGGACGAGGAGGGGTGCCGGAGTGGCCGATCGGAACCGCCTTGAAAGCGGTCGTAGGGAGACCTACCGCGGGTTCGAATCCCGCCCCCTCTGCCAAGGACCACGCACTCACAGGAGTGCCGAGAACCGGCTGGGTTCCGGGCGTACGGCGGCGGCCTGCTCGGCCACACGACTACGACGTCCGCGGTTGCCGGTGAGCGCAAGGTCCAGGCGGATCATGATCCAGCCGATCATCAGGCCGACCACGAGGCCGTAGACGACCGACAGCAGTGCTTCCTGGACGGTGACCGCGGGGTTGGCGAGGGCCGTGGTGGTGGGCGAGGTGGCGGCGACGCCGAAGGCGCAGACCCACCAGCCCTGGCGGCGGCGGGCCCGCATGTGGCATCCGTAGGCGAGTGCCGGGACACCGAGGATCGTCTCGATCGGGCGCGGGAAGGCGCCGAGCGTCTCCCTGCTCCAGGTCACCCAGGACAGCAGCTGGTCGACGAGGCCGGAGGACCCGTAGTTCCGCAGCAGCTCCGCGTAGAGCAGCGTCGCCGCGAGCACCACACCACCGATCGCAACCACAATGAGGCCGCGCCGACCGAGTCCGTGGAAGCCGGCCCCGAGGCGGAACACGAGCACGATGGCCGCGAGGAACGCCATCCCCAGGCCGACGTACTCGAAGCGCACCGTCTCGATCACCGGCTCGAACCCGATGGTGGCCAGGGCGCCGACCCCCGCGACGACCAGTCCTGCGACGCACTCGCGGGCCGAGGCGAGGAAGCTGGCTGCCGGGACGGTGATCATGACCCCGAGGACGGCCGCGACCGCCGAGGTCAGGACGGCGGCGCCCGTGAGCAGCAGGTCCTGGTCGCTGAGCACGGCGGTCAGGCCGCACGCGAGCGCCAGCAGGCCGAAGACCACCGGCCGGCCACCGGTACGGGCGGCGAGGGCAGCGCTGAAGGTGGTCGCGATGACGATGGAACCGACCCTGCCGAACCAGTCCGGGCCGACAGGCACCATCGCGCAGACGAGGGCCGCGGTCCCTGCCGCCATCGCGGCCAGCAGCATCAGCAGCGGCTGGCGCGAGGTCCCGAACTCACCGAGGCGCTGCTCGATCGGCTCCCGGGAGGGGACACGAGGAACGCTGCGGGACACGAGGAAGGACCTTACAGACGGCGGTTCGCCAGGGAGGGGTTGACCCGGCGCGCCTCGCTGAGCACCTCCCGCTCGAGGACGGCGCGCACCACTTCGGGCGCGTCGTCGGACCCGGGGCCGGCCTCGGCCACCACCTCGCCGAACGGATCGAGCACCACCGAGTGACCGCAGTAGCGGGGTGCCGGCTGGCCGACCGCGGCGACGTACACGGTGTTCTCGATGGCGCGCGCGGTGAGCAGGGTGCGCCAGTGGTGCACCTTGCGCGGCCCGGCGACCCAGGCCGCCGGGACCACGATCACCTCGGCGCCCCGGTCGACCAGCGCCCGCGCCAGCTCGGGGAAGCGGAGGTCGTAACAGGTCATCAGGCCGACCTTCCAGCCGTGCACGTCGACGACCACCGGCTCGATCGGACCCGCCGTCAGCCGGTCCGACTCGCGGTAGCCGAAGGAGTCGTACAGGTGCACCTTCCGGTACGACGCCGCGCTGGCCCCGCGCATCAGCAGGGTGTTGAACGGGCGGCTCGCGTCGGGACCCTGCTCGAACAGTCCGGCCACGACAGTGGTGTCCCTGTCGGCCGCCGCGGCGGCGAGCGTCGTACCGAACGGACCGTCGATGGGCTCGGCGTACCCGCTCACGTCGGACCCGGCCTCGCCGAAGTCGCGGGCGAAGGCCTCGGGGAAGACGACCAGGTCCGTGTCGGCGCCGTGCTCGGCGGTCAACCCGGTGAGGGCTGTCCGGTTGACGGCGGGGTCGAGGGACGCCGCTGCTTGCACGAGGGCGATGCGGAGCGTGGGGACCGTCACGGTGCCAGCGTAGGACGTGGATCGGGGTCGGCTGGGAGACTGACGAGGTGATCGAAGCCGGATTGACCTCGTTTGCGGCCATCGTCCTCGCGGGCGGCCAGGCGACGCGGCTCGGCGGCGTGGACAAGGCGACGATCGAGATCGACGGCCGCAGCCTGCTGGACCGGGCCCTCGAATCGGTCATCGACGCGAGCGAGGTCGTCGTGGTCGGCCACTGGGTGCCCACCGACCGGCCGGTCACCTTCGTCCTCGAGGACCCCCGCCACGGCGGGCCCGCGGCCGGCCTCCTCACCGGGCGCGACTCGCTGCTGCGCCGCTTCCCGACCCTGGCCGTGCTGGCCGTCGACATGCCGCACCTGACCTCCTCGACGTTCCGCCGCCTGCACGACGCCGCCGTGAGCCACGAGGGTGCTGCCCTGGTCGGCGCCGACGGTCGCCGGCAGCTGGCCTACGTCCTCGAGACCGCTCGCCTCGACGCCGTACGGCCCGGCCTGGAGGAGCAGCACGGGATGTCCATCCGGGCCCTGCTGGAGCCCTTCGACCTCGCCGAGGTCGACCAGATCGGCCGCGAGGCACAGGACATCGACACCTGGGCCGACCTGCGCGATGCCGGTCCGGAATCGGATGACCTGCGCTGACCACAGCCCGGGCCCTTGTCAGCACCGGCCCTTGAGGATCACTCTGTTCGGGTGAACCTCCACGACTGGATCGATGAGTTGTGCGATGTCCTGGACATCGAGGCCGAGGCCGACGAAGGCCTCCTGGTTGACCTTGCCCGCATCGCTGTCGACAACGTCCACCCCGCGGCCGGGGTGGTGACGGCGTTCCTCCTCGGCTTCGCCGCCGGCGAAGGCGGTGCGGACCCCGACGAAGTGGAGGTCCTCGCCGGCAGGGCGCAGGCGCTCGCCGAGGCCTGGGACCGACCTCCGGGCGTCACCGACGAGCCCCAGGTCGACGTCGAGGTGGAGGAGCTCTCCGACGCCGAGTACGACGACCGGGACTCCCTCGTCTGAGCACTCGGCCCGCTGACACACTGGCTGCATGCGCGCCGTCACCCAGACCGGCCCCGGGGGCCCTGAAACCCTGACCGTCACCGAGCTGCCCGACCTGGTTCCCGGCCCCGGTGAGGTGCTGATCACCGTCGCGGCCACTGCCGTGAACCGTGCCGACCTGCTGCAGCGGCAGGGCTTCTACCCGCCGCCGCCGGGTGCATCGGACGTCATCGGCCTCGAGTGCAGCGGCACGATCGCCGCACTCGGCGAGGGAGTCGAGACGTGGTCGGTGGGCGAGCAGGTGTGCGCGCTGCTGGCCGGTGGCGGCTACGCGAGCCAGGTCGTCGTACCCGCTGCGCAGGTGATGCCGATCCCGAACGGGATCGACCTGGTCACCGCCGCGGCGCTGCCCGAGGTGGCGTGCACGGTGTGGTCGAACGTGTACATGGTGGCCGGGCTCGGCCCCGGTGACGTGTTCCTGGTGCACGGCGGTGGCGGCGGGATCGGCACGTTCGCGATCCAGCTG
This sequence comes from Nocardioides sp. CPCC 206348, assembly GCF_048654705.1. Classification (NCBI taxonomy): domain Bacteria; kingdom Bacillati; phylum Actinomycetota; class Actinomycetes; order Propionibacteriales; family Nocardioidaceae; genus Nocardioides; species Nocardioides sp. CPCC 206348. Next base: position 21,919 of record NZ_JBMCZA010000225.1, on the reverse strand, counting down.
GCCGCGAAGACAGGTGCCCGGGTCTTCACGACCGCCGGCAGCGAGGAGAAGCTGCAGCGCTGCCGCGACCTCGGCGCCGACGTCGCGATCAACTACCACGACGAGGACTTCGTCGCGGTGGTCAAGGAAGCCACCGGCGGCCGCGGGGCGGACGTCGTCCTGGACAACATGGGTGCGAAGTACCTCGCCCGCAACGTCGACGTCCTCGCCGACGAGGGCCGCCTCGTCATCATCGGCATGCAGGGCGGCGTGAAGGCAGAGCTCAACATCGCCCAGCTGCTCGCCAAGCGCGGCGCGGTGATCGCGACCGCGCTGCGGTCCCGTCCGGTCGAGGGCAAGTCACGGATCTGCGCATCGGTCGTCGAGAACGTCTGGCCGCTCGTCGACGACGGCACCGTCGTTCCGGTCGTCTCCGCCGTCCTCCCGCTCGACCAGGTGGGCGAGGCCCACCGGCTGATCGAGTCCGGCGACAGCGTGGGCAAGGTCCTGCTGACCCCCTGATCCCGGCTGGCCCGCTCGGGCTAGGTTGGGATCCATGACCGAGAGCGGCGAAGAGCAGATCGTGGTGGTGGGACCGGACGGGCAGCCGATCGGCACCGTGCCCGCCTCAGCAGCCCAGGCCAGCCAGGCCACGGACGTCACCGATGTGACCAGCAACGACGACGAGGACGACGACGGCGAGCGCTCGCTGGCCGACCTGGTCGAGCAGCCGGCCAAGGTGATGCGGATCGGCAGCATGATCCGCCAGCTCCTCGAGGAGGTGAAGGCCGCGCCGCTCGACGAGGCCAGCCGCAACCGCCTCGCCGCGATCCACCGGTCCTCCATCGCCGAGCTCGAGCAGGGCCTGGCCCCCGAGCTGGTCGAGGAGCTGGAGCGGCTGTCGCTGCCGTTCTCCGAGGACGTCACGCCGTCCGAGGCCGAGCTCCGCATCGCGCAGGCGCAGCTGGTCGGGTGGCTCGAAGGCCTCTTCCACGGCATCCAGACGGCGATCTACGCGCAGCAGATGGCCGCGCGCGCCCAGTTCGAGCAGATCCGCCGTGCACTGCCCCCGGGGATGGCCATGGGCGGGCCCGAGCAGTCACCCCTGCAGCCGGACCAGTCCGGCCAGGGCGGTCAGGGCGGTCAGGGCGGTCAGTCCGGCCAGGGCGAGGAACACCGCACCGGCGGCATGTACCTGTAGGGACCGGCCCGCGTCAGGGCTTCTGGCGGCCGAGCCGGCTGATCAGCACCAGGCCGAGCACGCCGATCAGGCTGATCGCGCCCCCCGGGGCCAGCAGGCGCCCGAGGTCGGGGGTGGCATCGGCGTCGGCCGGCGGGTCGCTGAGCGCGGACGCGGGCGGCTCGACGGCCGGCGGTACGGCGAGGTACTCACGGAGCCGGACCACGGCAGCCTGGTCGAGACCCGCCGCGGCAACGTACCCGTCGCAGGCGTCGGCGCTGAGCTCGTCGGGCGTGCTGCCCTGGGTGAAGAAGATGTAGCGGCCGCCGACCTTCAGCGTGCGGTCCGCGACGTCGTCGGTGGGCGTGAACGTGACCTGCACGTACTTCCCGGCTGCGAGGTCGCTCTTCAACGGCACCTGGACGAACACCCGGTGCGAGCTGGTGTCGTCCGCCCCGCCACCCGGCAGGACGCCCGGCAGGACACCGTCGACACGGCCCACGAACACGTCGTCGACGCCGGCGCCACGCTCGTAGACCGCCGTACGGTCGTTGAGGACGAGATCGCCGCAGCCGTCGGGCATCGTCGGCGTCGCGTCGGCCGCTGCGGGGAGCAGCGAGAACAGCACGGCCGCCAGGGCGGCGGCGACACGCAGGGGGAGCCTCACGCGCCCATCCCACCAGATCCGGGCGCGGGGAACCAGCGACCCAGCTCCACGGCGGCGCCGTCGTCCTCGACCGAGGCGGTCACGTCGTCGGCCACCGCCTTCACCTCGTCGACCGACTGGCCCATGGCCACGCCACGCCCGGCCCACTGCAGCATCTCGATGTCGTTGCGGCCGTCACCGATCGCCAGCACGTCCGCCCGGTCGACACCGAGCTGCCCGGCGACGTACTCGAGGCCGGAGGCCTTGGAGACGCCCACGGGCGCCAGGTCGAGCCAGGCCGTCCACCCGACGACGTAGTCGGTGCCGTGCAGGCCCAGCCGGCCGGACAGCTGGACGAAGTCCTCGGCGGTCGCGTTCGGGTCGCGGATGATCACACGGCTGACCGGCTCGGCGACCATGTCGGCCACCTCGGCGACGGTCGACGTACCGCCCAGCTCACCGTCGGGGAACGGCGCGGACACGAGGTAGCCGACGCCGCGCTCCTCGACCGCGACCAGCGCCTCCGGGTGTTCCTTGAGTACGGCGGCCACGGCTGCGCGGGCGTCGAAGGTGACCTCGTGCACGACCTCCATCGGCGGGTACCGCAGCACGACGGCGCCGTTGGACGCGACGATCCAGATCTTCTCGCCGTGGCCGTGGAGGTCGAGCTGGTCGGCAACGGTGACCATGTTGGCGGCCGAACGCCCCGACGAGAGCACCACGTGGGCGCCGGCGTCGAGCACCCGCCGGACGGCGTCGTGCACCGCGGGGGTGACCTGCTCGTAGCTCATGCCGAGGCCCTCCACCCACTTGAGCAGGGTGCCGTCGATGTCGAGAGC
>NZ_JBMCZA010000225.1:18214-19205 GCF_048654705.1 Nocardioides sp. CPCC 206348 | reverse complement strand
GCCTGCTGGTGGGTCTCCAGGATCGCGACGATGGTGCGGGTGATCGCGGTCAGCGTGCCGTTGAGCGTGGCGACCGGACCGATCTTGTCGCCGTTGCGGACCCGGGTGTCGAGGCGCCGGGTCTGGAAGTCGGTGCAGTTCGAGGTCGAGGTGAGCTCGCGGTACTTGCCCTGGGTGGGGATCCAGGCCTCGCAGTCGAACTTGCGGATCGCCGAGGAGCCGAGGTCGCCCGCCGCGATGTCGACGACGCGGTAGGCCAGGTCGAGCTTCTCGAGGAACTCCTTCTCCCACGCCAGCAGGCGCTGGTGCTCGGCAGCAGCGTCCTCGAGGGTGGTGTAGATGAACATCTCGACCTTGTCGAACCAGTGGACCCGGATGATCCCCTTCGTGTCCTTGCCGTGCGAGCCTGCCTCCTTGCGGAAGCACGGGCTGAACGCGGCGTAGCGCAGCGGCAACGATCCGCCGTCGAGGATCTCCTCCGAGTGGTAGGCGGCCATCGCGACCTCGGAGGTGCCGACGAGGTACATCTCCTCGCCCTCGAGGCGGTAGACGTCGTCACCGCCGCCCTGGTCGAGGTAGCCGGTGCCCTCCATGGCGCTGCGGCGCACCAGCGAGGGCGCGATCACCTGGGTGAAGCCGGCGTTGCGGGCCTGGTCCATCGCCATGTTGACCAGCGCGAACTCGAGCTGGGCACCGACACCGGTGAGGAAGTAGAAGCGGCTGCCGCTGACCTTCGCGCCACGCTCGAGGTCGATCGCGCCGAGGATCCGGCCGATCTCGATGTGGTCGCGCGGCTCGAAGCCCTCCGCCGCGAAGTCGCGCGGCGTACCGACCTCCTCGATGACGACGAAGTCGTCCTCGCCGCCGGCCGGGGTCTCCTCGGCGACCACGTTGGGGATCGCCTTGAGGGCCGAGAGCCACTCCTCCTCGGCGACGCCCTGCGTGGCCTCGAGCTCCTTGACCTCGCCCGAGAGCGTCTTCACCTGCGCGA
>NZ_JBMCZA010000225.1:163-18154 GCF_048654705.1 Nocardioides sp. CPCC 206348 | reverse complement strand
CGCGGCGGGCGGCATCGGCGGCCAGCGCCCGGTCCACGACGTCGGCGGACGCGCCACGCTTCGCCTGCGAGGCGCGAATGCGGTCGGGCTCGTCACGGAGAATGCGCGGGTCGATCATGCCGGTCAGGCTATCCGGCGCCTCCCACCGCGCGCGCGGTGGTTTGCGACATCGCCGAGTTGGGGTTTGTCACGCTCGAGTTGGGGTTTGTCACCCTGACGGCCGGGGCGGGGGTACAACTCGACGGTGACAAGCCCCAAGTCGGGGGTGACAAACCCCAACTCGGCGCTCAGAAGGGCGAGATCGGCTCCGGCGCCGGGAAGATGGCGTCGAGCTCGGCGAGGTCCTCGGGCGTCGGCACCCAGGCGCCGGCAGCAGCGTTGGCCCACACCTGCTCGGTGGTCGTCGCACCAGCGATCACGGACGTGACCGGCTGCTGCGCGAGCAGCCAGCCGAAGGCCACGGTCGCCTCGGGCACCCCGCGCGACTTCGCGAACGCGGAGTAGTCCTGCAGCGGCTTCGAGGTCGCGGTCTCCAGCAGGTGCTGGCGGCTGCGGGTCAGGCGCGAGCCCTCCGGGGCGATGCCGGAGGCGTACTTGCCGGTGAGCAGCCCGTTCGCCAACGGGAAGTACGGCAGCACGCCCAGGCCGAACTCCCGGGCTGCCGGGAGCACCTCCAGCTCGGCGCGGCGGTCGGTGAGGTTGTAGTGGTTCTGCGCCGAGATGAACCGCTCGACGCCGAGCTCGCGGGCGACGTACTCGGCCTGCGCGATCTGCCAGCCGGCCCGGTTCGAGTGCCCGAGGTAGCGGACCTTGCCCTCGCGGACGAGGTCGCTGAGGGCCGACAGCGTCTCGTCGATCGGGGTGGTCGGGTCGGGCGTGTGGAACTGGTAGAGGTCGATCCAGTCGGTGCCCAGGCGGCGCAGCGACGCCTCGACCGCGTTGCGGATGTAGCGGCGCGAACCGCGCGCGCCGAAGTCCACGCCGTTGGCGCCACCGGCGTCCATGCCGAACTTGGTCGCCAGGATCACGCTCGACCGGCGGGTGCCCAGCGCGATGCCCAGGCGCGTCTCGGACAGGCCCGGCGACGCGCCGTACGTGTCGGCGACGTCGAAGAGGGTGATCCCCGCCTCCAGGGCGGCGCCGATGACCCGGTTGGTGCCCTTCTGGGTCTCGGTGGCGGTGCCCGGACGGCCGAGGTTGTTGCAGCCCAACCCGACCGTGGAGACGACGAGGCCGGAGCGTCCGAGGGCGGCGTACGACGGGGAGGTCATGTGCAGACGGTATCGAGACGCCGCTTCGGGCATGCCGGTGAGTGCGACGTGGTGTCCTGAGGCCTCCGTCAGTAGGGGCTGTCGAGCAGGCTGTCGTTCCAGTGCGTGCATGAGTGCCGCCGACGAGGAAGGCGGGCCGGAGGCCCGACGACTGAGGAGAAGGTGCTCAGGTGCGTGCTGGGGCGGCGGCCTGCCGACATCGCCCTACTGACGGAGGCCGTAAACTCCGCTGGTGCTCGACCGACCTCGCCGGACTCCGCTGCTGGCCGCCCTCCTCTGCCTGGGCCTCTTCGCCGTGATCGCTGCAGCGGTCGCCAGCGAGTGGTCCTGGCTGGTCGATCTCGACCACCGCGGGGAGTCCACCGCCGCGTGGGCCGTGGACCAGGCCTGGCTGCGCGACCCCCTCCGGGTGGTCGAGTTCCTGTTCGCGACGCCGGCGATGACGGTGCTGACCGTCCTGCTCGCCGGTTTCATGTTGTTCAAGGGCCACCGCCGCGCCGGCATCCTGATCGTCGTCGTGATGGTCACCACGGCGCTGGCCACGTACGGCACCAAGGTCCTCGTCGGCCGGGGTCGTCCCGAGTGGCAGGACCCGGAGTTCTTCCTGCACAGCAACGCGTACCCCTCGGGCCACGCCTCCGGCATTGCTGCGTACGCCGGCCTGGTGATCGTGCTGGCGATCATGCTGATCCGCCGCAGCGGGATCCGCCGCCTGGTCTGCGCCCTGGTGGTGCTCGTCGTGGCCGCGGTCGCCGCCGACCGGATCCTGCTGGGCCGCCACTACCCGAGCGACGTCGTCGGTGGCGTGCTGTTCGGCGCCGGCATCGTCCTGCTCGGACTCGCGCTCTACAGCCCGCTGCCGCGCAGCCACGCCCTCAAGGCCGACCCCCTCCCCGCGGTCTTCCCCCGCGGCGGCAACCTCGCGGTGATCCTCAACCCGATCAAGGTGGAGTCCGTCGAGCAGTTCCAGGCGATGGTCAACCAGCTGGCCGTCGACTCCGGCTGGAAGGAACCGCGCTGGCACTTCACCACCGTCGAGGACTCCGGCACCGGACAGGCCGAGCAGGCCTCGGTGGAGGGCGCCGACCTGGTCATCGTCTGCGGTGGCGACGGCACCGTCCGCGAGGTGTGTGCCGAGCTCGCCGGCACCGGCATCCCGGTCGGCATCGTGCCCGCCGGCACGGGCAACCTGCTCGCGCGCAACCTGCAGATCCCGCTCTTCATCCGGGCCGCGATCGACATCGCGCTGACCGGCCAGGACCGCGCGATCGACATGGTCTCCGTCGAGGGCGACGAGCTCGAGCCCACCCACTTCATGGTGATGGCGGGCATGGGCTTCGACGCCGCCCTGATGGAGGGCGTCAACGAGGACATCAAGAAGAAGGTCGGCTGGATCGCCTACGTGCTCTCCGGCCTCAAGGCCCTGATGTTCCCGACGATGAAGCTCGAGATCTCCATCGACGACCTGCCCTTCACCAAGCACCGCGCCCGGACCTGCGTCATCGGCAACGTCGGCAGCCTGCAGGGCGGGATGATGCTGCTCCCCGACGCCTCGATCGACGACGGCCAGATCGACGTCGTCGTGCTGTACCCGCGCCGGTTCCTGAGCTGGATCCCGCTCGTCGCCCGGGTGCTCACCCGCCGCGAGCAGAACGCCGGCGAGGCCGTCGTACGCATGACGGGGCGGAAGGTCGTCGTACGGGCCTCGACGGACGTGCCGCGCCAGCTCGACGGCGACACGATCGGCGCCGGCGCCGAGCTGCGGATGGAGTGCATCCACGGGCGCGTGCTGGTGCGGGTCCCCCGCTAGCGCCTACGAGCGGGCCATGCGCGCGTGGGCGACCGCTTCGGTCTCCTCGGGCGACAGCTCCTGCTCACTGCTCCACCCGGCCACCGACTTGGCATAGGTCCGCGCCTCGTTGCGACCCCGGATCGACGTCAGTACGACGCCGTCACCACCGTCGTCCAGGAGGGCCAGCGACCACGACAACCGGCCGCCCATCTCGTCGAACGCGTCGTACCGCACGACGGCTAGATGCCGCAGTGCGCCGACGGCCTCGGCACGCAGGGCGGCCACCTCGCGGCGCAGTCCGGCGGCGTCGGCCGGCAGGTCCTCGGCGCCGCTGCCTGCCCGCTTGGTCCCGTTCCTCAGGGCCACCACCAGAGCGGCGAAGGCGACGAGGAGAGCGAGGATCGCGATTGCAGTGGCCATGCGGACGAGGGTAGGTCCTGGACTACTACCCTGAGTGCATGGCTCGCATCGCGTACCAGGGGGAACCCGGCGCCAACTCACACATCGTGTGCAAGGAGCAGTACCCGGACGCAGAGGCCGTGCCGTGCGCGTCGTTCGAGGACGTCTTCGCAGCGGTGACGAGCGGTGACTGCGACCTGGCCCTGATCCCGATCGACAACTCGATCGCCGGCCGCGTCGCCGACATCCACCACTTCCTGCCGGACTCCGGGCTGCACATCATCGCGGAGCACTTCCTGCGCATCCAGTTCACCCTGATGGCCACCCCGGACGCGTCGTTCGACACGATCAAGACCGTCCACAGCCACGTGCACGCGCTCGGCCAGTGCCGCAAGATCATCCGCGAGCTCGGCCTGACGCCGATCATCTCCGGCGACACCGCCGGCGCCGCGCGCGAGGTGGCCGAGGCCGCGGACCCGCTCCAGGCGGCCATCGCCCCGCCGCTGGCCGCCGAGATCTACGGCCTGCAGGTCCTGCGCCACGACGTCGAGGACGAGGACCACAACACGACCCGCTTCGTCGTGCTCTCCCCCGAGTTCGTGTCGGCCCCCCAGGGCAACGGACCCGTCGTCACCAGCTTCGTGTTCAACGTCCGCAACCTGCCGGCCGCGCTCTACAAGGCGCTCGGCGGTTTTGCGACCAACGGCATCAACATGACCAAGCTGGAGAGCTACATGGTCGGCGGCCACTTCGCCGCCACCCAGTTCCTCGCCGAGGTCGACGGCCATCCCGATGACCCCGACCTCAAGCGCGCGCTCGAGGAGCTGACGTTCTTCACGACCGACATCAAGATCCTCGGGGTCTACCCGGCGGATCCGTTCCGGGCCTGAGCGCTGCTGCTGCGGGACTCCCGGCAGGTGAGCCGCGCACCTAAGGTGGGCGCATGGTGGCCCCCTCCCCGACGACCGGCCCTCCGGCCCACGGAGCCGACAGTGAAGTCGGCCGGCTGCGCACGGTCCTGCTGCACCGGCCAGGACCCGAGCTGCAGCGCCTGACCCCGCGCAACAACGACCGCCTGCTCTTCGACGGGATCCCGTGGGTCGCGCGCGCCCAGGAGGAGCACGACGCGTTCGCCGAGGCCCTCCGCAGCCACGGCGTCGAGGTCCTCTACCTGACCGACCTGCTCACCGAGGCCCTCGCCGTCCCGGCCGCGCGCGCCGCCGTGATCGACACGACCCTGACCGGGCCCAGCGGCCGCGACCTGGGCGACCCGGTCCGCGAGCACCTGCGGGCGATGTTCCGCGCTGCGTCGCCCGAGGAACTGACCCACCTGCTCACCGCCGGCGTCCGCAACGACGAGGTCCGATCGGGCCTGGCGAGCGGCACGCTGGTCACGTCGCTGCTGTCCGACGACACGTTCCTGGTCGACCCGCTGCCGAACCTGCTCTTCACGCGGGACTCGTCGTTCTGGCTCCCCGACCGCGTCGCGGTCACCTCGCTCGCGATGCCCGCCCGGCGCCGGGAGACGCAGCTGACCGAGCTGATCTACCACTACCACCCGCGCTTCGCCGGGACCGAGCGGTTGCACGGCCACCACCTCGAACACGTCGAGGGCGGCGACGTACTGCTGCTCGCCCCGGCTGTCATCGCCGTCGGCGTGGGCGAGCGTACGACGCCCGCAGGTGCCGAGCGGCTCGCGCGCCAGGTGTTCCGGGCCGGTCTGGCGACCACCGTCCTGGCGGTCCCGATCGCGCAGGAGCGCGCGACCATGCACCTCGACACCGTCTGCACGATGGTCGACGTCGACAAGGTCGTGATGTACCCGAACGTCGCCGATCACCTGACGGCGTACGCCGTGACGGCCCGCGAACCGGGCTCGACCGTGATCGACGTCGCCCCGCCCGAGCCCTTCCTGGTCGCGGCGGCGAAGGCCATGCAGATCGACACCCTGCACCTCATCGACACCGGCCTCGACCCGGTCACGGCCGAGCGCGAGCAGTGGGACGACGGCAACAACACGCTCGCCCTGGCACCGCGACTGGCGGTCGCGTACGAGCGCAACGACGGCACCAACGCCCGCCTCGAGGAGGAGGGCATCGAGGTGATCCGGATCGCCGGCTCCGAGCTCGGGTCGGGTCGTGGCGGCCCGCGCTGCATGAGCTGTCCGGTCGCGCGCGACCCGCTCGGGTAACCCGGCTCGCCGGGACACGTTGTGACAGGTAATCCCGTGAGGCTCCCGTTGGGCGCCGGGGACGACTAAGGTCACCAGCAGCACATGGGGAGCCGGCCGCAGGCGACAGGTCCGGGTCAGGCACAGCGAAAGGGTCAGCATGGCAACGTTCTTCGAGCACTTCACCCCGCAGGAGATCGCGCGGATCAGCGCGACCGGGCGGCGCGTGAAGCTCCCCCAGGGCTGGTCGCCGATCTGGGAGGACACCCCGGCCGACAAGGCGTACATCCTCCTCTCCGGCACCGTGTCGGTCCGCCGCGACGGCGTCGAGATCGCCCAGCTGGGCCCCGGTGACATCGTCGGCGAGGCCGCGATCGTCGGCCACTCGCTGCGCACCGCCTCGATCGTGGCGCTGACCCCGCTCGACACCATCCACCTGACGGACGAGACGCTCACGCAGCTCGACGCCGAGTGGCCCACGTTCCACGCCGCACTCGTCGAGGTCGCCCAGTCGCGCTTCGGCAACACCGAGGGCTGATCGACTCGTGACATTGCCAGTGACGGGGCCGGATGATCCCGCCGCTGGCAATGACACGGGCGGGGTCATCGGTGCGCTCGAGGAGCACCTGCTCGGCGAGCGCCCGCAGTTCAACCGGGCACAGGTCGCCGAACAGTCCGGCGTACCGGTCGAGATCGCCCAGGAGCTCTGGCACCTGCTGGGTTTTGCCCACGTGCCCGATGACGCCGTGGCGTTCACCGCCGCCGACGTCGAGGCGGTCCGGCTCGCCAGCCGGCTGATCTCCGTCGGCGTGCTCAGCCCCGATCGCCAGGCCGGCCTGGTCCGCACCTGGGGCCGCAGCTTCGCGCGGCTCGCCGACTGGCAGGTCGCCCTGCTCGCCGACGTCGCCGTCGAGAGCGGCGCCGATCCCACCGACGGCCTGCTCGCCATCTCCGGCGAGGTGATGCCCCTGGTCGAGGAGCTGCAGTCCTACGTGTGGCGCCGCCACCTGCTGAGCGCGGGCGCCCGGATGCTGGCCGAGACCGGCTCCGGTGCATCCACGACGCTGGCCGTCTGCTTCGTCGACATCGTCGGCTACACCTCGCGCTCGCGCACCCTGTCCGACCGCGAGCTGGTCAGCTGGCTCGAGGACTTCGAGTCCACCGTGCTCCACCTGGCCGTCGACCGCGGCGGCCGGATCATCAAGAACATCGGCGACGAGCTGCTGATCGTGGCCGAGGACGTCGTCGCGATGGCCGAGCTCGCCGCCGAGCTCACCCGCCGCGGCGCCGACCCCGACGACCCGTTCCCCGCGGTCCGTGCCGGCGTTGCGTACGGCGACGTGGTCACCCGCCTCGGCGACGTGTTCGGGCCGACCGTCAACATCGCCGCCCGGCTCACCTCGATCGCCCGGCCGAGCACCGTGCTCGTCGACATGGGCGTCTACGAGGCGCTGTCGGGACGCACCGACGACGACCCGAGCGGAACAGCCCGTCCGGCAAGCGGAGCCTTGTCGTCGTACCGCTTGCGCCGCCTGCGGCGGGTCTCCGTCAAGGGCTACTCACGCCTGCACGTCTGGGCGCTGCAGCCCCACTGACCGCAGGCTGGCACGCCAGGTCAGCGGATGGTGACCTGGCGGTTGGCCAGGCCGTTGCGCGCGGAACGCTCCTCGGTGGTGAGGTCCGCCGTGTTGGCCAGCGCTGCGTCGAGCTTGGCCTTGAACGTCGTGGCGGCTTCCTCGAGCGGCTCGGGGCCGGTGCCGACGGGGAGGTCCCAGACCGGGGCGAGCAGGCCGTGGGCGCGGAACATGCCGACCAGGCGCGCGTCGGGAACGATCACGTCGTCACCGGAGACGTGCAGCCGCGCAAGGGCGTCGAGCAGCACGTCCTCGGGCTCGGGCATCACCCAGCGCAGGTGCTCCTTGGAGCCCATCGCGGTCCAGTAGGCCGCGGTGACCTCGGTCAGGCGTGCCGTCGGAGCGGCGGCACCGTCGGCAGCCTCGAGCGCTTGGGCGAGCTCGGAGCTGGCGTCCATGTCGGACACCCAGAACTCGAAGCCCTCGTGGACCTGGACCTTGAGGTCGCCGTCGGCGACCAGGTCCTGCAGGCGCGGGCTGTCCAGGCCGGGGGCGCTGGTCAGGGGGACCATGCCGAAGCCCGGCTCGGCCGCGAGGGCAGCGACCAGCACGGCACCGAGGTCGCGGGCGGGGTCGCCGAAGGAGTGCTGGACCTGCAGGCCGAGCCACACCTCGCCGCTGTCGCGGACCAGCGCGGGCGCGGCACCGGGGAGCAGGGAACAGAGCGTGACCACGCGGTCGGCGTACTCACCCTTGAGCGGGAGTACGGCGGTCGCGGCGGGGACCAGCTCACGCAGGGCGACGATGTCGCACTCCGACGGCAGGCCCTCGAACGGACGCTTCACGAACACGTCGGCGCCTCCGGCCGCACCGTGGCAGGCCTTGTAGCGCTTGCCCGAGCCACACGGGCACGGCTGGCGCGGACCGACCTCGCCGGCGGGGGTGTCGGTCGCGGTCCCGGATGACTTGGTGCGGTTCTTCTTGGCCATGCGCCGAAACCTACTCGGCCGCTCCCCCTATTCGCCGAAGCGGGTGTCGAGGAGGTCCAGCATGAAGCGCGGCTTGTCGCTGATCACGGCCTTGACGCCCAGGTCGAGGCAGATCTGGAGGTCCTTCTCCTTGTTGACCGTCCACACGTGGATGTCGCGGCCGCTGCGCATCAGGCTCTCCCGCAGGCGCGGGTACTGGCGGAGGATCTTGATGCCGGGACCGACGATCCAGTCCTTGCCGATGACGCGGCGCAGCATCGGCCACTGGTTTGGCTTGTCGAAGAGCTGGACGAGCTGGATGTCGGGGGCGAGCCGTTCGACGCGCTGCAGCGCGGTGAAGGAGAAGCTCATCACCCGCACCGGGGAGCCCGGCTGGTCCCAGCCGAACTCGCGCAGCATCTCGACCAGCCGCTTCTCCACGAGCCCGCCGAAGCGCGTCGGGTGCTTGGTCTCGATCGCCATCTCGACGCGGCGGTCGTAGTCGGCGACGGTCTCGAGCAGCTTGCGGAGGGTGAGCACGCTGTGCAGCGACTCGTCGGGTTCGGGCGCCTCGTCGTCGAGGTCGGCCCACGGGTTCTTCCACGCGGCGAAGTCGAGCTCGGACAGGTCGGCGAGGTCCATCGTCGAGACCAGGCCCTTGGTCGAGGCGGTACGACGAAGGTCGCGGTCGTGCACGCAGACCAGATGCCCGTCGGCGGTCAGGCGGACGTCGCACTCCAGGCCACCGGCGCCGGTGTCGAGCGCCCGCAGATAGGCCGCCAGCGTGTGTTCGGCGAGCTCATGGCTGGCACCGCGATGGGCAACCACCTGCGGCCGCAGGGGCGGGACGTCCGGCACGTGTCGATTGTGTCAGTACGCCGTGGGGGTTGGCAGCGACACTCAGGGATCGGTCCGAGGTCGCGCGGGGGTGAGTCCCTGGGCTCATCGTCGCCAGTGCAGGTAGACCCGTACGGCGTTGTCGCGGAACGCTTCTCGAGCACCTCTGGGCCGCGCAGCGCGAGGATGTCGACGAAGGCACCAATCACGGTCGGCAACGGTGTTACCGCCGTGTCCATCGGCCAACTCTGTGGCGCGCGGCTGGGTTGGTGGCGCGCGGCCGGATTGCAGGAGCCAGTCGGCTCGCGGGGGCTCGTGCATCAGGGCATGCCAACTTGCCGATGGCCGCGAGGTCGTGCACGGTTTGTTCACCAATGTAACTACTCGGGGGACTCTGAAATGAAAATGCGTGTGCGCACCGCCACCACACTGTCGGTCCTGGCGCTTGCCGCGACTGGCTTCACCGCGACCGCTCCTTCCGCCGAAGCCGCATCCGGCAGTGCGTGCGGTGCGTGGGCGGATACGGGCCTCGCAGGCGTCAAGGGTCGCATTTGTTGGTCCTGGACCTCATCGACCTTCTCCGCCAAGACCCAGGCCTACAACAGCGCCGGTGTCACCCGTTACCTCAAGGGTCAGATCACCATGACCGTCGGAACGCGTAAGCAATGGGACGGCAGCACTCCGCAGTACACCGTGCCGGTGGGCCAGGTCGTCACGCTGGCATCGACCACTCTCTACGAATCCCCGGCCCCGACGTCGTGCATCCTGCAGGGCAAGGTGATCAAGTCTGCGACTGGCGCAACGCAATGGACACAGACTCGAACCGTGGGTTGCTGAGAGCCCACGCTGGCATCTGGCCACGTGCCCGCAGCCAGGGCGGAAGGGCAGAGTTCGTCACCCTCGCCTGACGGGTCAGTCCTTGTTCTTGCGCGACTTGCGTCGCTTGACGGGCGGGACCACGAGCTCGGGGATCGCACGCAGGACGAACCGGTCGAAGTGCGGGACGGTGAAGGCCGCGTAGCCGTGCTCGGGGGTGTAGAGCAGGCCCATGTTGATCAACTCGGCCCGAGTCGGTCCGAGATTCTCCGAGGTGCGCTCAGGACCCATGACCTCGGCCACGACCGACGCCTTCTGTGGATCAGGGCCGAGTTGAGCCATGGCCCGCAAGTAGGCCCGCTGCAGCTCGGTGGCACGGTCGAGCCGTACGCGGAAGAACGACTCGTCGAGTTTGGCCTCGTAGCCGGGTACCGCAGCAATCACGTCACCGCGGGTGATCGTCGGTCCCTCGGCGACCGTCCAAACCGCGTACCCGAGCTCTTGGAGGAAGTACGGGTAGCCGCCGGTGATCTGCACGGCCTCGTCGAGGGCGTCAGAGGTGTAGTCGACGCCCTCCTCCTCGGCGGGCCGGGCGAGCGCGGCTCGGGCGTCGTCGGGTGAGAGGACGCTGATCGCCGGGAACTTGAACAGCCGCTCTGCGTAGGACTTCGCATCGCCCGCGAGCTCGGCGATTTGAGGCAGGCCGGCACCTACGAGGGTAATCGGCAGCTTGCGTTGAACCATCTTGTGGAGGGCCTCGATCACGGCCTCGAGCTGTTGCTTGCTGAGGAACTGGACCTCGTCGAGGAGGAGGACGACGCCGCGGTTGCGTTCCGCGGCGGCATGGCCGATCGCGAGGAGTACGTCGGTGAGGTCGAGAGCGAGGTTCGCGTGGTCCGCGAAGCCCTCGGCGGCCTCGACGTCCAGGCCGGCTGACCAGGTGCCGGCGGCGTCGACGCTGATCGTGAAGGACTTGAGGACCGCGGCCGCGTGCTGGAAGCGGTCGGTCCACTTGGCCTTGGGGGAGAGCTCGAACAGGGCGGTGCGGAGCCTGGTGGCGATGTCACGGCGGAACTCGGTCTCGTCGTTCTTACTGACCTCGAGCTCGACGACCACCCAGTCCCTGGTGAGTGCCTTGGTGCGAAACTGACCCAGGAGAACCGTCTTCCCGACTCCTCGTAGGCCGGTGATGATCATCGACTGCTCGGTCCGTCCGGCCTCGATCCTGGCCAGCAGGAGATCAAAGGACTCCAGCTGGTCGTCACGGCCGACGACGGCCTGCGGCTCGGCGCCAGCGTTCGGCGTGTAGGGATTGTTCAGGGCCTTCACCGGGCCCAACTTACACGTCTTAGAACGCTTTACTGAGTTCCTATAAATCGATCTAAAGTTCGTAAGACTTCTGTCTGGGAACGAGCGCTGCCGGAGTTGCCACCCAGGCCAGGCAGACAAAGCGACACTCAGGGATCGGTCCGGCAACGATCGGGGGCCACTCGGGGGTGGGTCCCGGGTAGGACCGGGGTCGGTCCCCGATGTCCCGGGCCGCGTTCCCGGGCACCGTTGAGGCATGAGCAACTACGAGAACTACCCCGCCCCTTCCCCCGCCGCTCCGCAAGGCACCGCCACTGTCGGCCGTCGGCTGACCCGTCGCTCGCACAACCGGATGGTCGCCGGTGTCTGCGGCGGTATCGCCGACCACTTCGGTGTCGACGCCACGATCGTCCGGCTCGTCCTGATCGCCGCGATCGTGTTCGGCTCCGGCGCCGGCCTGGTCCTGTACGTCGCCGGATGGCTGCTGATGCCCGAGGCCTGATCCGCCTAGGCTGGCGGCGTGCCCGACCTCGTGACCCGGCTTCGTGCCGCGGGCTGTGTGTTCGCCGAGGAGGAGGCCGCACTACTGGAGTCCTCAGCCGCGACGCCGGGCGAGCTCGAAAGCCTGGTCGTGCGACGGATCGCAGGCGAACCCCTCGAGTACGTCGTCGGGTGGGTCGCGTTCGACGGGCTCCGGGTCGCCGTGGAACCGGGTGTCTTCGTGCCGCGGCAGCGGACGTCGTACCTCGTGGAGCTGGCGGCCCTCGCCCTCACCGGAGCTGACCGCGCAACGGTGCTGGACCTCTGCTGCGGGAGCGGCGCCCTCGGGCTGGCCCTCGCGCGGCGCCACACCCCGACCGTGCTGCAGGCGACGGACAACGACCCGGTCGCGGTGGCCTGCGCCGCCCGCAACCTCGCACCGATCGGCGGGATCGCCCATCTCGGCGACCTCGACGCGCCCCTGCCCGCCGCACTGCGCGGGCAGGTCGACGTCATCCTCGCCAACGTGCCGTACGTCCCGACCGCGGCGATCGCGCTGATGCCGCCGGAGTCCCGCGACCACGAACCCCTCGGCACCGTGGACGGCGGGACCGACGGGCTCGACGTGCTGCGCCGCGTCGCGGCCCTCTCCCCCGGGTGGCTCAAGCCGGGCGGCACGGTCTTCTCCGAGGTCTCCGGCGACCAGGCAGAGCTCGCCACCGCGGCCTTCGCGGCGGCCGGGCTCGACGCGTGGATCCACCACGACCCCGAGCGGGAGGCGACGGTCCTCAGCGGGACCCTCCACTGACGCCCGTCAGGCCGGGTTCGCGCCGCCCGACACGCTGTCGAGCAGGGCGTCCAATCCGGGCTCGTCGGCCTTGCGGCCGGTCACCGAGATCTCCAGGCCGGCCAGGCCCTCCGCGTCGGCGACCCAGCGGAAGAAGTTGTAACGCAGCCGGTTGGCCCCGTCCCGGAACGTGAAGTAGGCCGTGTCATTGGTCCGGTTCAGGAGCTCGACACCGACGAGGTCGGGCGAGTTCACGAACGCGTCGACCTTGGCCGCGACCATGTCGGCGACGGTCTCGGTGGAGGTGATCGCCTCGACCCGCAGGCTGAAGCCGCCGACGGCTGGCTCGCCGTCCGGCCGCCAGCGCACCTGGCGCTGCCTGTCGATCTGCGCCACGTCGAGCACGCCGGCATCGCTGCCGTTGTCCTTGACCTTGAACGCCACCCAGCCGGTCGGCGCCAGGTAGTTCCACCCACCCGCCTTGGTCCGCACCTGGTGCACCTCGTAGTCGGCGGGCGCGGTGAGGGCAGGGAAGTCGATGTCGGCGGCAGGTTCGCTGGTCGGCGACTCGTCGTCCGACGGCGTTTCCCCTTGTCCGTTGGGGTCTTCGGCGGCAGTCGGGTTGCGATCGAGGACGCGGGTGGCGCCGTACGCCGCACCGAAGGCGACGAGGAGCACCAGCAGGACGAGGCCGGCCAGGCGGAGGCCGCCGGTGCTCCGCTCGTCCTCGAGCGTCTCGACACGCGGCTCGCTGGGCGGCTCGGTCGGCGTGTCCATCCTCGGCCACTCGGGTCGCGACACCACCGGGTGCGGCGCGGCGTGGACGGTGACCGGCGACGGCAGTCCGGCCGAGCTCTCCGCCTCCCGGAGCGCCGCGACGAACGACGGGACATCGGGCCAGCGGTCGTCGGGGTTCGTGGCGAGCGCGCGCATCACCACGCCGTCGTACGACGACGGCACGGCCGCGATCGCCGACGGGGGTGGCGGCAGGGTCGGTGCGAGCAGGGCGCCGAAGCCGCCGTCGCGGACCAGGCGGCCG
This sequence comes from Nocardioides sp. CPCC 206348, assembly GCF_048654705.1. NCBI lineage: Bacteria > Bacillati > Actinomycetota > Actinomycetes > Propionibacteriales > Nocardioidaceae > Nocardioides > Nocardioides sp. CPCC 206348. Next base: position 4,713 of record NZ_JBMCZA010000225.1, on the reverse strand, counting down.
GTGAGCAGGTGGTAGGCGACGGCACCGAGGGCGTGGACGTCGGCGCGGAAGTCCAGGCCGATGCCGACGGCCTGCTCGGGCGCCATGTAGGCGGGCGTGCCGACGACCTGGGTCAGCCCACTCGCGTGCAGCATCGCCTTCGCGACACCCAGGTCGGCGACCAGCACCTTCTCCCCGCCCTCGGGCGTGGAGCGCAGCAACAGGTTCTGCGGCTTGATGTCGCGATGGATCACGCCGTGGCGGTGCAGCACCGCGATGCCGTCACCCGCCTGCGCCAGCAGGTCGACCACCCGCGCGTGGGGCAACGACGCACCGGGCTCGACGAGGTCGGCCACCGAGCCGCGGTCGGCGTAGGACATGACGAAGTACGGCGTGCCGTCGACCTCGCCGATGTCGTAGACGCGGACCACGTGGTCGGAGTCGGCGCGGCGCAGGATCCGGGCCTCCTCGAGGAACCGGTCGCAGACGTCCTGGCGCTGCGCCCAGTTGTCGGCGAGGGCCTTGACCGCGACGAGGGAGTCCAGCTCGTCGTCCTGGTAGAGCCAGACGGTCGCGAAACCACCCGCTCCGATCCGGTCGATCCGGCGGAGTCTCCCGAGACGCTCCGGTAAGGACACGCTGCGTATTGTGCCTCACAGGCACACAGGGAAACGGGACGACTCGGAGGCGTGCGTGGTGGAGGAACAGGCCGATCGGGCCGACCAGGTCGATCTGGACGAGCTGGCGCTGCGCGCTGCCGCCGGTGACCGTGCCGCGATCGAGGACCTGCTGGCCGCGATCCAGCCCCGCGTACGACGCATCTGTGGCCGGATGCTGCTGCATCCGCAGGACGCCGAGGAGGCGACCCAGGACGCCCTGCTCCTCGTGGCGACCAAGATCCACACGTTCGGCGGGCGCAGCAAGTTCACCACGTGGCTGCACGCCGTGGCGTCCAACAGCGCCCGGTCGACGTACCGCTCCCTGAAGAGGCGGGCCTCCGAGCACGCCGTCGACGAGCTCCCCGTCCACGCCGACCCGCGCACCACCAGCGTGATCGCGGGCAGTCGTCTCGACCTGCTCGACGCGCTCGAGGTGCTGGCCGCGAGCTCGCCGGACCAGGCGGAGGCGCTGGTCCTGCGCGACGTCCAGGAGCTCGACTACAACGAGATCGCGCGGTTGCTCGACACCCCGCTGGGCACCATCAAGGCCCGGATCCACCATGCCCGGCAGGCGATTCGCCCGTTGCTGCGCGTGCAGGACTGAGCCCTACGGGTCGAACGGACCCACCGTCACGGGTTCCGTCGTGAGCGGGATCCGGCAGTCCGACGGGTGGTAGGACCGCGCGCTGACGTCGTGGGTCGCGCCCTGCAGGTCGGCCACCGTGGTGGCGCCGATCGTCGGCAGCCGCGCTCCGGTGCCCTTCCAGGTGCGGCCGTTGCTCGACGTGGGCCGGAGCTGGATCGTGAACCACGGGTAGGGGCCGATGGAGTTGACGCCGCTGCGGTGCGGGTCCTCGACGATCACCTGGCAGAAGATCCCGGTCAGGTCGGCGTTCTCGTCGACGACGGAGGCGGACACCTCGACCGTGAGCGGATCGGCCAGGCCGCGGGGGTCGGCGGTCATCGAGAAGCCCGGGACGTCCGGGAACGCCGGCAGGCCACTGGCATCGGCCATGGCCCGCTCGGCATCGGCCGTCGCCTTCGCCCGGACCTCCCCGATCAGCAGGTGCGCCACCGCCAGGCAGGGGTTGGCCGCCGCTGCGAGGACCGGCGCGTCCAGCTCCTCACCGGCCGTGGCGAGCGCGGTGTCGAAGCCGGCCGGCGGGGTGGCCGCGTCACACGGCACACCGAGCTGCTTCATCAGCTCCACCGCGAGCTGGTCGAGCTCACCACTCGCGATCGCCTCGAGCTGCTCCACCGACGGCAACGACGGCGGCAGGCCGACGGATGCGAGCACGGCGCCGATCGCGGCCTTGGTCGCATAGCCGGTCACCGTCTCGCACGACTTCGCTGCGTCGCCCGCTCCCCCGGCACCGAGCGCCAGGCACAGCGGGTTGAGCTTCGACACGATGTCGACGACCCCGGAGATGACGCCGTTGTAGGCGTACGAGACCAGTTCGTAGACCTGGACGACCACGCTCACGATCGCGCCGGCGGCATCGACGATGAAGTCGACCACCTCGCAGTACCACGCATCGCAGCCCTTGGGCGGTGGGAAGGCGCCCGGGCAGTAGGTGCCCGACTGCCGGTAGAACTGGCTGGCGACGTACGACTGGAAGTCCTGGCTCGCGGTCGGGCTGGTGGTGTCCCACTTCGGCGCAGGCCCCTTGTCCCACGGGACATCCACGACCAGGCAGCCGACCGCCTTCGGGTTCGGGGCGCGGCCGGCATCGACCTTCACCGTGTTGACGGCGAAGTCGACCCCGGTCTTGTCCGACTGGTGGGTGGGCAGCTGCACGAAGACGCTGGGGGACGCGGCGGCCGGCCCGGCTTCGGCGACCACACGGACGTAGACCGTGCTCCCCTCGACGGGTAGCTCGACCGGCGCGGCCACCTCCGTCAGGTCGGTGACCGGCACGATCGCGCCGTACGACGCCTGGTCGGTCAGCGTGCCCGTCGGCATCGGTGGCTGGAGGGCCACCGCAACGCTGCCGGTGCCAGATCCCTTGCCAGATCCCTTGCTGGGCGCGGGTTTCGCGTCCGCGCGCGGGATGGAGGCCGTGTCGATGGTGAAGCTGCCGGAGCGTCCCGATCCACCGCCGGACGCCTCCGAGACGCCGGACGCGAGCAGCCCCGGCGGGTTGAGCGCGAGGTTCGAGGCGCCGCTGTTGGTCGTCAGGACCTGCCAGCGCACGCGCGTTGCCGCGGGCGACGCGGCGGCCCAGTCGAGCTCCAGCTCCTGGTGCTTCGTCCCGAGCTGGATGCCGGTGCGCGGCCCGTCCGGCGTCTTCACGGTCAGCGAGATCGCGGAGGGCTGCCCGACGACCGAGGCCAGGGTGCCGTCGCTGGGCACGCGGAGCTCACCGGAAGCCACCCGGACGGGGATGTCGCCCGACATCCGCCACACCTCGAACTGCAGGTGCCTGCCGTTGAGGGCGGGAAGCAGGTGGGCGATGGAGGTCCGGGTGCCGACAGCGATGAGCTCGTCCTGCGAGGCGGGGACCCGGATCCACGGCCTGCTGTCGACCGAGAGGTGCAGGAACACCAGCCCGTTGGCCTGCGGAACGGCCAGCTCGCCGTCGACGATCGAGGCATCGCCGGTCCAGCCGAAGGCGTCGCGACAGCGGTCCGGCACGGTGACCTCGACCTTGCCGGACTCCAGCTCACCCGACGCCCCCTTGCCGGCCCGCGCGAAGAACACGTGGGTGCCGGGCGAGAGGTCGGGGACGTCCGTCCTCCCGTCCTTCTGGGGCCGACCGACCTGGACCCAGCCCGCTGCGGAGCCGCCGCGGAAGAACGTGAGCTCCTCGGCCCCCTTGGCCTCCAGGGTGACGCCGCAGCCCTTGCCCGCAGCGGTGATGGTGAGTCCGTCCAGGACGGGGCCGTCGATGATGGCGAGATCGGGGCCGTTCAGGAGCGCGACACCGGCGTCGGGGGCCACCTGGATGACGGCGGTGCCTCGTGCCTTGCCGGTGCCGAGCAGCACGTCGGCGCTGGGCACGCCGATCCGTTCGGCCACGTCCTGCGTGTCCTCGTCGGGCAGCAGCGGGACCGGGACCGGGACGTCCTCGTCCCCCGGGGCCTGCCCGACCAGCACCGTGACCGGCGCCGTCTCGGAGACCTTGCCGTCCTCGTCGGTCAGTGCCGCGTGGACCGTGTGGCGGCCGACGCTCAGCGCGGGCAGCTGCAGCGAGGAGCTGCCGCCAGCAGGCTGGTCGACGTCGAGGGGGCGCGCGCCGTCGTACAACGTGACGGAGGTGAGGCCCTTGTCGCTGAACCCCTCGGCGGCGAACCGGAAGACCGAGCCGATGCGGCCGCGGTCGGGGCCTTCGAGGGACAGCGTGCTCGGGAACGGCATCGCGGCGTAGCGCGCGTCACCGCCGGCGGCCGCCGGCTCCGGATCATCGGAGCGGCGCTCCAGGAAGAGCACCGTCACGCCGGCCACCAGCAATGACCAGGCCACGACGTGGGCCACCCAGGTCCAGACGCGACGTGACATGGCGAGACCGTATGCCCGCGAACGCCCGCCCCAGGCCGAAAACCCCCACCAGTACGGGGATTTACACGTGATCCCTACCCTGCCCGCGCCGCCGAACCCCTACGGTCGTCGCATGGGCTGGGTTGCTGCTGCCGTCTCCGGCGTCGCTGCGACCGTCGGCGTCACCACGATCGTGATCGGCCTCCAGGCCGACGCCACCGGCGGTGGACCTGCCGACGTGTGGATCGACGGCCCCCGTGCCGAGGCATCGCTGGCTCCCGGCGACATCGTCGTCAGTGCCCACGCGACGGCCGAGGCCCGCATCGAGGACCTGGTGCTGGAGGTCGACGGCCAGCAGGTCGCCGACGCCCAGGACGTCGAGCGCAACGGGAAGCTCGTCTACGCCACGTTCACCTGGACTGCCGACGAGGGCG
>NZ_JBMCZA010000225.1:0-153 GCF_048654705.1 Nocardioides sp. CPCC 206348 | reverse complement strand
GTCCAGACGCGACGTGACATGGCGAGACCGTATGCCCGAGAACGCCCGCCCCAGGCCGAAAACCCCACCACTACGGGGATTTACACGTGATCCCTACCCTGCCCGCGCCACCGAGCCCCTACGGTCGTCGCATGGGCTGGGTTGCTGCTGCCG
>NZ_JBMCZA010000224.1:5072-8659 GCF_048654705.1 Nocardioides sp. CPCC 206348 | reverse complement strand
CTACGGCCCCAAGGGGTTCCGGGTCGGCAAGCACCTGCGGTGGCGATCTGCGGTCGTCATCGCGTGGACGCTGGGGCTGGAGAAGGACGAGTGATCACCGATCGGCCGTGCGAGCGGTGCGGCCGTCGGATCTACGAGGGAGTACCTCGTCATCCTGGACGTCCGAAGCGATGGTGCAGCGCAGCCTGCCGTCGAGCGGACTATGCGGAGCGGCAGGCCGTCCAACGTGGCATGGAGCCGACCGTCCCCATCGAGCAGCATGTCGATGCGGTGCTCCATTCGCCGGCAGCCTGTCGGCGGGTGCTCCGCCAGATCGGGGAACTGGCGGGGGATGGGTCACTTGATGATGCGAAGTGGAGCAGCGTCGCCGACGAGATCACGCGCCTGGCTCGTCGGTCGGTTCCGCGCAGAGGCCTGCGATGAGCAGTCAGCTGGGTCGGCGCCGAATCTGGGAGCGACGCGAGGAACGCAGCCATCAACTGATCCGCCGTGCTCAACGAATCGAGGCGGTGGTTCTTCGCGTCCTCAATACCCGTGAGCAGCTAGGCCGCAGCCCGCGTGCCGATCTCGATGTCGGACGCGCGCTCTCTGAACTCCGTGACGTCGAAGGCGTCGCCATGTCGGAGATCGTTCGGTTGTGTGGCGGTGCGCTGGATCGAGCAGAGGTCGAGCGGCTGACGAGCCTCGCGCGCCCGCAATCTGACGTCCGCCGATCGTCGGACGAGTCGCCTAGACTTGCTGGCATGACCGCAAATCGCGACGAGTTGATTCACCTGATCGAGGGCATGCCCGACGATCAGGTGGACGTGCTGCTCGCCGACGCCAAGCGGCTGGCTGAATCGAAGCCGAGAGGGACCTGGCCGCCGAAGTTCGTTGGCATGGTCAAAGACGGCCCGACGAACGGCTCATCACCCGAGTACATCGACACCGTGATGTCGCGAGGTTTCGGTAGCGAGCGTTGATCGTCTGCGACACCGGCCCGCTCGTCGCTCTGGCCAACGAGCGGGACGAGCACTACTTCACCGCCACCGATCTGTTCCGTGACCTGTTCATGGCCAACGAAGCCATCGTTCTTCCCGCGACGGTGCTGGCTGAGGTCTGCTACTGGCTCAATCATCACGGCGGGCCAGAGGTCGAGGCGGCATTCCTCGACTCGGTTGCGGACGGCACGTTCACTCTGGTCGAGCTGACCAACGACGACGTTGCGCGCATGGCCGAGTTGGTCCGCCAGTTTGCGTCGTTCCCGCTCGGTGGCACGGATGCGTCGGTGGTGGCCGTGGCTGAGCGCCTCGGAGCACAAGAGATCGCCACCCTGGACAGGCGGCACTTTCCGTCGATCACGCCCAAGGGCGGCGGCTACTTCACGCTGCTGCCGCAAACAATCCCGTAGGCGGGTTCGACCCTATCTGCCCTCAATCTGCCCTCACCAGGACCGAAACGGACCGACAGCGTCCATGGCCACCGAACAACGTTTGCTCAGGTCAGCCCCACAACTAGCGAATATCGAGCAATGTCGGAATCGGCTCGATTCGTTCCGCTTCAACGTCTGACGCGGTGACCCCGATGAGCGCGGTGTCGGAGCGGCTTCACGCCCGTATCGCGCGGGACTTTCGTGACGATGGCACGGTCGCCGAGGTGGTGTGCCTGGTCGGGGGAGCCTCGGATGTCGAGCGGATCCAGGCGGCTGCGGTGCTGGCCGCTGCAGGCGACGTCGACGAACTCCGGCGGGCTGTTGCGCTTGCCGAGGTCGATGAGCGCGACGTGCTGGTCAACGGAGGCCTGGCGAACGCGGACTGGCGGGACGTGCTGGAACGCGAACTGGGGGCCGGCAAGCCGCGACGGTTCGCGGCGGTCCGGTACTGGTATCGGCGCATCGGGAACGCCGAGGACTTGCTGGCGGCCTGGCTCTTTGCGGCGATCATCAGCCTGCTGATGGCAGCCGTCTTCTTCCTCACCTGGGGGCCGGAACTCTCCGAGACACGCGGGTATCCGCGCGAGCAGGCCGAGGCGGTGACGATTCACGACGAATCCTGGTTCGGCTGCGGCAAGCACGAAGGGCCCAGGACTGATGTCACGTGGCGATCGGACGATCCACCGGCCGGCCTTCCGGGCACCTTCCGGGACCGATCTTCGTGCAACGGCGAACTCGAGGTCGGGGAGCGCTACGAAGTGGTCCGCGTCGCCGACGGCGATGACCTCGAGGTGTACGTCGACCCGGTCAGCTCCCAGACACAGGTCGTCCAGTTGACAGCCTTCGGAGCCGCGGCAGGATTCGTGGTTGCCTGGGTTGCGGTCGGCATCAAGTACGCCGTCCGGCGGTTCCGTCGTCGCAACGGCTCGAGCGCCTCGGCGTCCTCGGTAGGGTCCCTCCGTGGACGTGACCATCGATGAACTCGTGATCGCGGATGCCCCGGAGGCGTGGGCCGCGGCCGGGTTCACCGTCGATGACGACGGGGTCTGTCGGGTCGGGTCCGTGCGGCTCCGGCTGGTCGGGAGCGCCCAGGGCAAGGGCATCGTCGGCTGGTCGCTGCGCGGTGTTCCCGAGGACCTGACCGATGTCGACGGTGTGGTGACGACGGTCTCGGACGCGCCGCTCGTCGAGCCTGCGCACCATGCCAACGGCGTGACGTACATCGACCACGTCGTGCTCCTGTCGCCGGACCTGTCCCGCACCCTCGGGGCGCTCGGCGGGATCGGCCTGGAGCCGCGTCGCGTCCGGGACGGCGAGCTCGGTGGCATGCCCGTGCGGCAGGCGTTCTTCCGGCTCGGGGACGTGATCCTCGAGGTCGTCGGGTCCCCGGACTCCGCGACCGACGGGCCCGCGAGCCTGTGGGGACTGACCCACACGGTCGACGACATCGACGCGACGGCCGCGTTCCTCGGCGACCGCACGGGCCCGGTCAAGCACGCCGTCCAGCCGGGACGCCGGATCACGACGCTGAGGACCCGCGAGATCGGCATCTCGGTGCGCACGGCGCTGATCTCGCCGCACGTCCGCGGCCACTAGTTCCTACTACTGGGCGAGCACCTCGGCGGCCTCGGCCCGCTCCTGGTCGAACGGCACCGTGCCGAGCTCCAGGCGGAGGTCGCTGATCCCGGAGTGCCGGCGGGCGTACTCCAGCTCCCGCATCAGGTCGCCGAGCACGTTGTAGAGGACGCTGCCGATGCTCAGCGTCGACAGGGTGCCGAGCGCCTGGCCGTGCTCGTCGACGTACCCGCTCCCGCTGTCGCCCGGGATGCCCGGCGAGGGGGCGATGATCACGTGGGCCCAGCCCTCGGTCTCGGGCTGGTCGGCCATCGTCTGAGCGGCCTGGCGGGAGGCGGGGCTGTTGTCGCGGCGCAGCGAGGAGCGGCCGAACCCGTAGGCGCGGTCGAGGATGTAGAGGCCGCCCTCGGAGAGCCCTTCGGGTCCGCCCCAGTGGGGCATGGTCGGGTTGACCAGCTTGCGGTCGCGAGCGTCCACCTTGATCAACGCGAAGTCGTTGAAGCGACAGGCGTTCGGGTCCGTCTCGCCGATCCTGCGCATGGTGTGCCAGCTGCTGTAGGCCAGGCGCCCCTTCGCGAGCTCTTTTCCGGCGTCGTACTTG
>NZ_JBMCZA010000224.1:4977-5062 GCF_048654705.1 Nocardioides sp. CPCC 206348 | reverse complement strand
GGCCCGCTCCTGGTCGAACGGCACCGTGCCGAGCTCCAACCGGAGGTCGCTGATCCCGGAGTGGCGGCGGGCGTACTCCAGCTCT
>NZ_JBMCZA010000224.1:0-4785 GCF_048654705.1 Nocardioides sp. CPCC 206348 | reverse complement strand
GCCCCAGTGGGGCATGGTCGGGTTGACCAGCTTGCGGTAGCGCGCTTCCACCTTGATCAGCGCGAAGTCGTTGAAGCGGCAGGCGTTCGGGTCCGTCTCGCCGATCCTGCGCATGGTGTGCCAGCTGCTGTAGGCCAGACGCCCCTTCGCGAGCTGCTTCCCGGCGTCGTACTTCGTGCCGTGCAGGTTGAAGGTCACCCTGGTCCCGAGCGGTTTCGACCGCGCCCTGCAGCCGTTGATCTCATCGTCGCTCGCCGAAGCGCAATGTGCCGCCTGACCGAGATAGACGTTGCCGCCGGCGTCGGTGAAGACGAAGTTGGTCGTGCACTGCGCGCGACCGGTGAGGGGCTGGATCCCCGGCGTGACCGTCGCCGCGGCGAACGGCGTCCACCCCGGTGTACGGCGCACGAGCGGTTCGGTCACGCTGTTGATCCGGGTCGCGGTGGCCGGGGGCGTCTCGCGGTTCTCGAACGGCTTGAACCACACGTTCGCGACGGCGAGCACGGTGAGCAGGGTGAGGATCTTGCCCCACCCGATCGCTGGTTCGACCGTGCTCACCCCTCGATCATCGCCCGCCGGTCTCCGTAAGGACAGGATGCGCGCCGGTCCGTGACTAGGGTGGATGTCGTGCGGCGGATCTCGGTGGTGGGCAGTTCCGGCTCGGGCAAGACGACCGCCGCACGTCGGATCGCCGCGGCGCTGGACCTTCCACACGTCGAGCTCGACGACCTGCACTGGGGGCCGGACTGGGCTCAGGCGAGCGCCCAGGAACTACGGGACCGTGTTGCTGCGGCGACCGCGGGCGATGCGTGGGTCATCGACGGCAACTATCAGAGCAAGCTCGGGACGCTGGTCTGGGAACGGGCCGACACGGTGGTGTGGGTGAACCCGCCTCGCTGGCGAGCGATGTGGCAGTCCATCACGCGGACCGTGCGTCGGGCAGCCACCCGGGAGGAGCTGTGGAGCGGCAACCGCGAAGGCTGGGGCGGGCTGATGTTCTGGCGCGGCGAGGATTCGATCCTGTGGTGGGCGTGGACGACGTACGGCCGGACCTGTGAGCGCTACGAGACCGCGATGACCGAGGGGCCGTACGCCGCCCTGGCCTGGCACCGGCTCCGCTCCCGCCGTGACGTCGAGAGGTTCTTCGCCTCGATCGCGTGAGGTTCAGACGAGGGCTTGCAGCGTCTCGGCCTGCCGGACCAGGAACGTGCGCTCGTCGAGCTTCTTGCGGCGCATCCAGGCAGTGACCTCGAGGTTGCACTTGCTGGCGTTGCAGGAGCGACAGGCCGGCACGACGTTCGTCAGCGTGTAGCGGCCGCCGCGCGAGATCGGCAGGATGCAGTCCTTCTGGAGGGCGGCATCCACGGCGCCGCAGTAGGCGCAGCCGCCCCAGATCTCCATGAGCGCGAACCACTGGTCGTCGGTCAGGTCGTGGTCCACCTTGGCCATCCGTCGCTGACGGCGCTTGGCGTAGGTCGCGGCGCGGCTGCGGGGAGGCACGTCGCGAGTATGCCGCGGCGCCGCCTCATCCGAGCGCAAGCCTCGCCGCCACGAAGAGCATCGTGATCGCGATCAGTACCTCGAGCACCTGCCAGGCGCGTGGTCGGGCGAGCAGGGGAGCGAGCAGACGGGCGCCGTACCCGAGGCTGCTGAACCACAGCACGCTGGCCAGTACGGCGCCCGCACCGAACCACCAGCGCCCGGCCGGCTCCCCGCCGTCGTGGGCAGCGGCGATCGAGCCGACGAGGAGAACGGTGTCGAGGTAGACGTGCGGGTTCAGCCACGTGAGTGCAATGGCGCGACCGATGACGGGGCCGCTGGGTTCGACGGTGCCGTTGCCGGCAGCAGCGAGGGACTCGGGTCGTGTCGCGCGACGCAACGACGCGGCGGCGTACCAGAGCAGGAAGGCGACGCCGAGCCACCGGACCACCTCAAGGACCCATCGGGCGTGGTCGACGATGGTGCCGATTCCGCCGACGCCCGCCGCGATGAGGACCGCATCCGACAGCGCGCAGATCGCGACCACCGGACCGACGTGCGAGCGGATCAGTCCCTGGCGCAACACCAAGGCGTTCTGGGCGCCGATCGCGACGATGAGAGTCAGGCCGGTCACGAGGCCGGCAACGGTGGGGGCGAGCACCTCAGGAATCTAGGCTCGCCACGAGGTGAAGGCCAGCGAATGTTTCTTCACCTTGTGAAGAAGTGCTTCACTTGGTCATGCACTTCGATCCAGGTCAGCTGGAGACCCTGGTGGCGATCACCGAGGAAGGCACCTTCGAGGCGGCGGCGCGGCGTCTGCACCTCACCCCGAGCGCCGTCAGCCAGCGGGTGCGTGCACTCGAGGGAGCGGCCGGCCAGGTCCTTGTTCGTCGTACGACGCCCGCGACCGTGACGCCAGCAGGGGAGCCGCTCGTGCGGTTGGGCAGGCAACTGCGGTTGCTGGCGACCGAGGCCGCCGTGTCGCTCGGTGCGGGGGAGGTCGTGGACCTGTCCGTGGCCGTCAACGCCGACTCGCTCGCGACCTGGTTCCGGCCGGTCCTCGGCGCCGTGGCCCAGTGGCGGTCGACCGCCCTGCGCCTGCACGTCGAGGACCAGGGCTATTCGCACGACCTCCTGCGTCGGGGCGAGGTGCTCGCTGCGGTCACTGACGAACCCCGGCCGGTGCAGGGCTGCGTGTCCGAGCCCTTGGGATCGTTGCGCTACATCCCGGCAGGGGCACCGTGGCTGGTGGAGCGCCACCGTCACGGCCGGGGCATCGACTGGTCGGGCATCCCGGTGGTCGTGTTCAACGAGAAGGACCACCTCCAGGACGACGTCCTCGCGACCCGCGGTGTCGGACGCCCGTCGGTGGTCCACCGGGTGCCGAGCACGGCCGACTTCCACGAGGCGGTCCGCAGCGGTCTCGGCTGGGGCATGATCCCCGAACCGCACCTGGCTCCCGAGGTGGCCGCCGGTGCGCTGGTCCGGCTGCCGGGGACCCGCCCGGTCGACGTACCCCTGCACTGGCAGCGGTGGCGCCTCGACAGCCCTGCGCTGACCGAGCTCACCGAGACGGTACGGCGAGCAGCAGCTGCGTTGCGGCGTCGCTGAACCGGCTGCTCACGGCTCCCAGATGTCGAGGGTGACCGTGTCGATGGTCCCCGTGTCGTCGAGGAACAGGTCGACGGTGAACCACTCGAGACAGCCGTCGATCGATTCGTCGGACGGCTGGAGGGAGATGCGTCGGTGGCCTGCGAGGCCGTCCGGCGCTGGGTTGGGCGGATTGGCGCAGTGGGGGTGCTCGCCGAGCGAGGTCGTGAAACCGGCGAGGGTGCCGTCGGCTCCGTCGGAGTCGACATGCCGGGCGATCAGGCCCAGCGCGTTGAACGGGCCGACGTGGCCGCGGAAGGCCGCGAGATCGACGTCCCACGCCCCGATCGAGGCGAGGCGGTTGCTGGGTCGGGTCGCGACGATCACGGAACCCAGTCCGAGGCCGACCTCGTCGGCGAACGGCAGCGCGGCGGCCGTGTCAGTGCCCGGGTCGCTCGCCAGGGCCACCAGTGCCTGGAGGAGGGCCTTGTCGTCGTACGACGCCGGGGTGGCGGTGCTCGCGGGGAAGCTCTCGGCGGTGGTCGGCGAGGGGCTCGCGATGGTGCTGGGGCTGGCGACCGCCGTCGTGGGCTCGGCCGCGACGTCCTCGACCGTGCTCCCGCAAGCCGCGCAGGCAAGGACGGCGGCCAGGGCGATGGCCGGAGCGATGGCCGGGCCGATGGTGATGGGTGTTCTCATGGCGCTCTCCTCGGTCCAGGTGAAGAGAGGACGCCCCGGGGTTGCAGCCGGTTGTCCCGTGGGTGCGGTTGTCGGTGCCGTGTGGGAAATTTCTTCCCGTGCCCGCTCGTCCCGATGTCCCCGAGGCCTACCTCGCGCGTTTGCGGCAGAGCTTTGCGCGGCTGCCGGAGTGCCACGAGGAGGAAGCGTGGACAGGTGTGCGCTGGCGCGTGGCCGGGACGACGACCACGGTCGCGCACGTCTTCGGCGGCGAGGACCAGCTGTTCCGGATCGTGTTCCGCGCCGAACCCGAGGAGGTGATGGCGTTCCAGCACCTGGGGGCGCCGTACTTCAAGGGAGAGTGGGGCGGCAACATCGTCGGGCTGCTCCTCGACGACGACTCCGACTGGGAGGAGCTCGACGAGCTGCTCACCGAGTCGTTCTGCATCCAGGCGCCGCAGCGGTTGGTGGACCAGGTGGATCGGCCGGGCGCCTCGGCCTCGTGAGCCCTCAGGTGTAGTTCGGGTTGTTGCCCGTCGGCATCGTGATGTTCGTGACCTTGCCCTCGCCGAGGAAGAACCGCACGCCGAGGCGGAGGAACTCGTCGAACAGCCAGTAGCCCTGCGGAGCGAGCGGGATCCACATCGTCGCCTCGCGGAACGCGATGAACGGCGGCCACCCGGCCTTGACCAGGGGGTCGGTCACCGGCTCCCTGGGCACCTGCAGCCAGTCGGCGATCTGCTCGCCGAGGCAGAAGCGCGTGAAGGAGTGCAGCATCGGCTTGGTCAGGCCGCCGTCGTACTCGGCGGCCAGGTTGAGCAGGATCTTCGCGAGCGCCACGCCCTCGGTGGTCGGCGCGAGGATCGGGTCGAGGACCTGGCGGGACTGGGCGTTGGCCTCGCTCCAGGTGGCGGGGATGTATTCGTCGGCCACGCCGAGCAGGTGCGCGGTGATCTGCCACAGGTGCAGGAACGCAGCCGAGTCCGCGGACGGCATCGGCACGCCCCACGCGGTGAGCTTGTTGAACGAGAAGGTGGC
>NZ_JBMCZA010000223.1:15395-16692 GCF_048654705.1 Nocardioides sp. CPCC 206348 | reverse complement strand
CCGCACCCCGCCCGCCAGCGGGGCCAGCGGCATGTCGGGGCGAGGCCGTGAGACCTCACTGTCTGATCACATCTGGCGCGTTCGGGGCGTCGACCTGCGGAACGCTTCCCTCATCGGGCTCCGCCTTCGGCGGCAGTGCGGTCCTCGTTGTGACCGGTGGTCTCGGGTGCACGGCGGCGGCTACGTCGCCGAGCTCGGAAGTACCAGACCACGTAGGCAAGGCACCCCACATCGGCGACCAGAATGTACAACCAGTCTTTGCTGTCCGGAGAGTAGACCGACTCGTCACCGGCGACGCCCTTCTGGGCCCGAACCTTGTCGCCGGCTCTCTCGACGTCCTCGCCTGAGAAGTATGCGTGTTTGTCGAGTATCTGGCCGTCGTCACTCTCGAAAGTTCCGGTCCAGTGGCAGGCGTAGCGGTCGCAGTCTCTGTCCACCGCGGTGAAAGTGCCGGGGGTGCCTTCGTTCTTACTGGCGGCGATGGCGAACGGGACGGCGACGACGCTGGCCGCCAGCGCGACAAGGCACAGAAGCAGCAGGAAGAAGGCGTCAGCGTCTGGCTCTCGTCGCACAGCGACAGTATTCCGTTCTCGTGGCAGGCAAGCTCCCGGTTCGCAGCTCCAGCTGCCGCGCATGGCGCGTCATTGAGAACTGTGAGGACGATCTCGGCGGCGGCGGATGAGCAACGCCCACCCGGGACAGACCAACAGCCAGTACGGGATCGAGACGAGTGCAACCACTCGCTCTGACAGCGGGTCGCTCACCGTTCCGCTCAGGTTTGCTGCGAGGAGCGCGACCGCCAGGAGCAAGATCCAACCCAGGATGAACCGGCCGACGGACACAGGCCCGCCGGCGATGTCCCACAGCAGTTCCTCATACCAGTTGCCGGGCTTCACCTCGCCCTCCGGTTCCATCTGCACATGGTCCCATCCCACAATCGACCTCAACGCGGGCCGGCATGCCCGACACTGACGTCGTGAACCCAAAGTTCCGGACGTGGGCAACGGCCGCCGTCGTGTTCCTGATCAGTGCCCTGCTGAACCTGGCCGCCCTGGCGTTCATCGCAACGCGCGAGCCCGGCCTGCTCAACGAGGACAGTCTCTGGATCTACCTGGTTCCCGTGCCCATCGTGGTCACGACCGCAGCGGCATGGATGGTCTTTCGGCGTTGGGGCCTGCTGCTCGGACGAGCAGTCTTCGGCGGGGCCGTCCTCGACTTCACGGCGATTGTCATGTCGACATTCCTGGTCATGAGCACGCTCACCGGATAGGGGGTAGCGGGTCTGCGGCGGCCTGCC
>NZ_JBMCZA010000223.1:15040-15385 GCF_048654705.1 Nocardioides sp. CPCC 206348 | reverse complement strand
GCCCTCGTGGTGAATGCGAGCAGCGAGCTCGAGCTGCCAGGTGGTGCGGCCTCCGCGATCGGTTTCGGGACGGTCCTGCTGGCCGCGGCGGCGGCCGTCGGATACCTCGTGCGTCATCGGAGTCCGTAACCCGACCATGCCGCCGGGGGAGCAGGTCGCGGCGGTCGTGCCAGCACCGACACCATGATGGATCACGCGATGCGGCTGGCGGTTCGCCAGGTCGACGACGGAGTCGGCGATGTTCCAGGTGAGCTTGCCCTCGGACAGCTCGACCAAGGTCTCCAGCGGAAGGCCGACGGTGAGGTCCTCCAGCTCCTGACGCTCCTTCTCGGGCATCGGCCTGCA
>NZ_JBMCZA010000223.1:14497-15030 GCF_048654705.1 Nocardioides sp. CPCC 206348 | reverse complement strand
TCGAGGCTCGCTGCGCTCGCACCTCAACCACCGGGCGAGCGGTGCGGCAGGATGACCGCATGACTGACGCACCCGCCGAGCTGGTCCACCTCGATGTCGCTGACGCCGTCGCCACGATCACCCTCGACTCGCCGCACAACCGCAACGCGCTGTCGAGGCAGTTGATCACCGAGCTGACCGGTCACCTGAGCACGGCCGACGCAGCCGACGACGTCCGCGTCGTCGTACTGAAGTCGTCGGGCCGGGTGTTCTGCTCGGGTGCCGACCTCGCGGCTGCGGCGACGACGCCGATGCAGGAGGGTGCGCGGGCCATCGTCGCGCTGCAGCGCCAGATCGTCGCGTTGTCGAAGCCCGTCGTCGTGGTCGTCGAGGGCGCGGCCCGGGCCGGCGGGATCGGCATCGTCGCGGCCGCGGACGTGGCGATCGTGGCCCAGGACGCCACCTTCGCGCTGACCGAGGTGAAGCTCGGCCTGACGCCTGCGGTCATCTCGCTGACGGTGCTGCCGCGGATGACGTCACGGGGTGCCGCGCTG
>NZ_JBMCZA010000223.1:9943-14487 GCF_048654705.1 Nocardioides sp. CPCC 206348 | reverse complement strand
ACCTTCGCGCTGACCGAGGTGAAGCTCGGCCTGACGCCCGCGGTCATCTCGCTGACGGTGCTGCCGCGGATGACGTCGCGGGGTGCCGCCCTAACGGCCCTGGGCGGCGAGGTCTTCACGGGGGCGCAGGCCGTTGAGCACGGCCTGGCCACGCTCGCCGTACCCGCCGCCGACCTGCAGGCGAAGGTCGACGAGGTCGCCGGCCAGATCGCCACCGGCGCTGCCCAGGGCCTTCGTGAGACCAAGCAGCTGCTGGGCGCCGACCTGCTGGCGCACATCGACGCCAAGGGCGAGGAGCTCGTCGAGCTCAGTGCGCGCCTGTTCGGTTCCGACGAGGCCCGCGAGGCGATGACGGCCTTCCTGACCCGCAAGAAGGGCTAGAGCGAGGCCACCAGCGTCGCGGCGTCGGCCGTCGCGCCGCGGATCAGGCCGAGGCCGTCCGCATCCCCGACCAGGTGGACGTCGACGCCGGGCAGCGCAGCGACCAGGGCGTCCCGGACGGACCGGTCGGCGACGACCTCTCCGACCAGGATGACCGCGTCGGCCGGGAGCTCACGGGTCGTGCCGTTCGCCGGCGTGTGGCGGACCCCCGTGGCGGTGATCTCCTCCACGGAGCAGCCCGCGTGCACGGTCACGCCCAGCCGGTCGAGCCGGTCCATGTGCTCGGTACGACGCTTCGGCCCGAACTCGGGCGCGATCTCGTCACCGGGGCACAGCAACGCGACCAGCTTCCCGGCGCGGGCCAGGGACTCGCACCACTCGACCGCCGCCATCCGTGCGCCGACCACGACCACGCGTCGGCCCTCGGGGATCGCGGTGGTGTCCAGCCCGTGCCGCACGTGCGGCAGGTCGTCCCCCGTCACCCGCGGTACGACGACCCGGCCGCCCGTGGCGACCACGACGACGTCGGGCGACAGCGCCGCGACCGTCGCGGGGTCAGCCGCCGCGCCCAGCCGGACCTCGACGGCGGAACCAGCGACCTCCGCACGGATCCAGTCCAGGTAGGGCTGGTTCCCGGTGTGCACCGCGGCCGCGTCGACGAGTGCGCCACCCAGTCGGGGACTCGCTTCGAGAAGCGTGACCCGGTGTCCGACACTCGCAGCGAGGCGTGCGCTCTCCATCCCGGCCGGCCCGCCGCCGACGACCACCACGCGTCGCGGCCGGTCGGAGACCACCGGCAGCACCCGGTCCAGGTCGTGCCCGGTGAAGGGGTTCACGGCGCACTCGGTGGCCAGCTTCTCCTCCAGGGTGTCGATGCAGTTCTCGCAGGAGATGCAGTGCCGGACCCGGTCGGGCCCGCCGCCCCAGCCGGCGAGCTTGCGTGGCAGGTCCGGATCGGCCAGCAGCGGTCGTCCCATCGCGACGAAGTCGGCCCGGCCGTCGGCGAGGACCTGTTCGGCCAGGCCCGGGTCGTGCAGCCGGCCGACCGCAATGACCGGCACGTCGACGACTTCCCGCACGGCAGCGGCCGCGCCCACGTTGAGGCCGGGACCGGAGTCGGCACCGTTCACCATCCCCGTCACCAGTCGGTCGATCACGCCGCCGCTGACGTGGAACGCGTCGACGCCGGCCTGCACCAGCAGGGGCGCCATCGACGCGGTGTCGTGGATCGGTCGTCCGCCGGCGACGCGTTCGTAGCCGGAGATCCGCAGCGTGATCGGGAAGTCCGTGCCGACCTCGCCACGGATCGCCGCGAGCGCCTCGAGCACCACCCGGATCCGTCCCTCCATCGAGCTGCCGCGGTAGCGGTCGCCCCGCCGGTTGCGCTGCGGTGCCAGGAAGGAGCCCAGGAACATGTACCCGTGCGCGGCGTGCAGCTCGAGGCCGTCGTACCCGGCTTCGCGGACGCGGACCACCGCCGCGCGGTACTGGTCGAGGATCGCCGCGATCTGCTCCTTGCCGGCCTCCGCGGAGGGCCGTCCGGTGAGGTAGGAGCCGATCACCGAGGGGCCGAGCGAGGTGACGCCGAACATCTCGGGTCCGAGCCCGTCGGGACCGGCGTGCACGATCTGTGGCTGGATGCGCGCGCCGTGGGCGTGCACGGCCTCGACCAGGCGCCGGTGCGCCGCGACCGAGTCAGCGGTGCCGATCTGCAGGCCACCGGGTGTCTCCGGGTGCTGCGGGTCGATCCCGGTGGCGCCGACCGTGATCAGCCCGGCGCCGCCTTCGGCCCGCCGAGCGAAGTGCGCCACGGTCCGCTCGGAGGGGTGGCCCTCGGCGGTCCCGTACATCGTCTCCATGGGTGACATCACGATCCGGTTGCGCACCGTCATGGTGCCGATCCGCCCGGGAGCGAGAAGGTGCGGGAACGGGGTCATCCCGGAACACTAGAACGCGTTCTACCTCCTCGCCTAGGGTGAGCGCGTGGACTTCGCGATGGTGACCGCCTACCAGCCGATCGACCAGCTCGTGCCGCTGGCCCGAGCAGCGGAGGAAGCAGGCTTCCGGGCGTTCAGCGTGGCCGACCACGTCGTCGACCTCGAGACCGTCGCGACGCCGTACCCCTACACGCCCGACGGCGAACGCCGCTGGCAGACCGATGTCGACTGGCCGGACCCGTGGGTCACCGTCGGTGCCCTGTCCCAGGTGACCACGCGGTTGCAGTTCTTCACCTCGATCTACGTCGCCGCGATGCGCAACCCGTTCGTGGTCGCCAAGGCGGTCGGTACGGCGGCGGCGCTGTCGGGCGGACGGGTCACCCTGGGCGTCGGGGTCGGCTGGTGCCGCGAGGAGTTCGAGCTGCTCGAGCAGGACTTCAGTACGCGCGGACGACGTACCGACGAGGCGCTCGACCTCCTGCGCAGCCTGTGGGCGCCCGGCTGGACCGAGTTCGCCGGCGAGTTCTACTCCTGCGACCGACTGGTGATGCGGCCCGAGCCGCCCGGGCCGATCCCGGTGTGGGTGGGCGGCCTGTCCGACGTCGCCCTGCGCCGCGCAGCGCGCAACGACGGGTGGATCGGGGACCTGGCCACGGTCGAGGAGGCGGTCGCCATCGCGCAACGGCTCCGCGCGTTCCGCACCGCGGCAGGCCGCGACCTGGACGAGCCGTTCGAGGTCGCGCCGGCCCTCACCGACGCCCTCACGCCCGACGACTTCGCCCGCGCCACCGACGGCGGCGTGACCATGACGATGACGATGCCCTGGATGTACTACAGCGGGCCCGACGCGACGCTGGCCCAGAAGCTCGAGGGGATCGAGCGCTTCCGCGCGGACGTCATCGAACCGGTCCGCCGGCTGATCGGTTGAGAGGCTGAGCGGCCGGGTCCGGCCTCAGCCCTCGAGGTAGGTCGTCATCGAGACGACCAGCGTGCGGTAGACCCGGTCCGCATCGACCGAAGCGCCGTTGACCTGGTGGGCGACGAGGCCGTGCAGCGCGATGGGGAGCGCCCAGGCGACGTCCATGAACCGCTCCTGGTCGACGGCCTGTTCCCGAACGTCCTCGAAGAAGTTGAGGAACTCCTGCGCCCAGTCGGCCTCCAGTCGCGTGAGCGAGGCAGCCGTCAGGGGGTGGGTCTGCGCCAGGACCGGCCGTGGCCGGGGCAGCCCGAGCCGGATCGTGTCGATCGCCACGGCGTACGGCGAGGCGAGGACCTGTCGGTACAGCTCCGCGACCTCGGTGATCCGACCGGCGATCGTGTCGCTCTGCGGCGGTGGCCACAGGGCGGCCTTGTCGTCGGTGATCAGGTCGACCACGGCAGACCAGAACCCGTCCGAGTCGTTGAAGAGGTTCTGCACCGATCCCCAGCTCAGGCCGGCCTCGCGGGCGACGAGGTTGATCGAGACCGACTCCGGTCGCCCGGTGCCGAGCATCTCCACGGCAGTGGACAGCAACTTCTCCCGCGCCGCCAGGCCTCGTCGATTCAGTTTGCGTGGCAGTGCCACCGGCGTCGTACTCATCGGACCCCCCTCAGGTGTGCGAGCCTGCCGCCATTCAAGCAGTACCCAGCCCTGTAGAGTTGGGGGCTTGCCGCTCCCAGTAGGAGCAGCGTATGTCGGACGGAATGCGGACGGTAGGGGTCACGTCGGTGGCAGACGAACTGGTGGAGCGCGAGGTCGCGTCTGAGCAGGCCTTCGTCGACCGGGTCTATCGGCAGCTGGAGGTGGCCGGCGAGGCCGCCCAGGAGCTGGCCAAGGAAGGCCATTCGCGTGGTCGGGTCGGCCACGAGGGTGGCCTGGTCGAGCGCGACGCGATGGTGTTCCAGGCCGCGAAGCGGATCGCCCAGCTCGACGCAGCCCACGAGGGCCTGGTCTTCGGCCGCCTCGACATGGACGCCACCGTCGACACCCAGCCGCGGTACGTCGGCCGGATCGGCCTGCGCGACGACGACCGCGACTCGTTGCTCATCGACTGGCGAGCACCGGCCGCCGCGGTGTTCTACCAGGCGACCGCCGCCGAGCCGCAGAGCGTGATCCGCCGCCGCGTGCTGCGCAGCGCCTCGCGCAAGGTGATCGGGGTCGAGGACGAGCTGCTCGACGCGGAGGCCCTGGCCACCGCCGAGGCCGCTGGTCGTGCCCTGCCGATCGTCGGCGAGGGTGCGCTGATG
>NZ_JBMCZA010000223.1:7582-9855 GCF_048654705.1 Nocardioides sp. CPCC 206348 | reverse complement strand
GGCAAGACCGTCGTCGCCCTGCACCGGGCCGCGTTCCTGCTCTACAACGAGCGCCAGCGCTACGAGCGTGGCGGCGTCCTCGTCGTCGGCCCGTCCGGTGTCTTCATGCGTTACATCGAGCGCGTGCTGCCGTCCCTCGGCGAGACCGCGGTGGCGCTGCGCAGCCTCGGTGAGGTCGTCAACGACGTCCGCGCGACCCGGCACGACGAGCCGGCCGTCGCCGACATCAAGGGCTCGGCCCGGATGGCCGAAGTGATGCGCCGGGTCTCGCGCCAGCAGGCGCCGGGTGCCCCGAACGAGTTCCGGGTCTTCTTCCGCGACGACCGGCTGGTGCTCGACCGGGGCCGGCTCGGACAGGTCCGCCGCCAGCTGATGTCGCAGGGCCTGCGCAACAAGCAGCTGCCGCGCGTCTCCCACGCCCTCCTCGACGCGCTGTGGCGCCAGGTCCGCGGCGAGCGGGGCCGCGAGTACGGCCGCGAGAAGTTCAACGAGGACATGCTGTCCAACCAGGACTTCCTGGACTTCGCCATCGACTGGTGGCCGCCGCTCGACGCACCGACGGTGCTGTGCTGGCTGCGCGACCCGGAGTTCCTGTCCCGCGTCTCCGAGGGCCTGCTCAACTCCGAGGAGCAGCGCCTGCTCGCGAAGTCGTGGAGCGACCTGGACCCGACCCGCGCGATCAGCCACCAGATCTCCATCGAGGACGTCCCGCTCCTCGACGAGCTGCGGTACGCGCTCGGCGACCTGCCGCAGAAGGCCGACGACGCGCGCGACGACCCGATGCACCTCATCGAGGGCGGCGTGAACATCCAGGAGCTGATGACCGCCTCCGACCGGGAGTACGCCCCGTCCGGGCGACCCTGGGCGCCGCCGACCAGCAGCATCGACGACGACCTCTACGCCCACGTCCTCATCGACGAGGCGCAGGACCTGACGCCGATGCAGTGGCGGATGGTCGGCCGGCGCGGACGCACGGCGTCGTGGACGATCGTCGGCGACCCGGCCCAGTCGTCGTGGCCGGAGCCCGCCGAGGCGGCCCAGGCCCGCGCCGCAGCGCTGGAGCGCAAGGTCATCCACGAGTTCCACCTGTCCACGAACTACCGGAACTCGTCCGAGATCTATGCCCACGCCGCGGCCTACGCACAACGGGTCGGTCTCGACGCGGATCTCCCGGACGCCGTACGACGGACCGGGGAGGAGCCGAAGGAGGTCGTCCTCGGCCCCGGCGCCGACACCAGCGACCTGGAGGCCGCCACCCGCGCGGCCGTCCTGGAGGTCGCGGGCGCCGTCTCCGGAACGGTCGGAATCGTGGTCCCGGTCGCCCGGCGCTCCGAGGTCAACGCCTGGCTGGCCTCGTGGCCGGAGCTCGCCGCGGACGCCGCCGGGGCGCGGGCATCGGTCGACTCCTCGGTCGCTCCGTCCGGTGATGACCGCGTCGTCGTACTCACGGGCCTGGACACCAAGGGCCTCGAGTTCGACGCCATCGTCGTGGTGCGCCCGCAGGAGATCGAGGACGAGTCGGCCACCGGACGCGCGACGCTCTACGTCGTGCTGACCCGTGCGACGCAGTTGCTCACCACGATCAGCTGACGCGCCGTACGATCTGGGGATGAACCCCAGGGACGACGACGAGCCGCAGCCCTGGTCGCCCAGCGAGCACATCCCGGCCGATGCGAAGCGGATGGGCCTGAACGCGAACGTGCCCGACGGCGCGATGCTGGAGTTCGCCGGAGCGCTCGACAGCACGAAGCTGTCGCACCGCGTCGTCGCATGGGTGCTGCTCGCTGCCTTCGCGACACCGGTCGTGCTGACGCTGCTCTCGCTGCTGCGCTGACCCCGCAGCAGCCGGTCAGAGCGGCTTGAGGCCGGCGATCTTCCAGGTGTCCCCGTCGCGCGCCATGGTGACCTCGACCCGGCTGCCCGCGACCGTCGTACCGGCCTTGGCCGCCGTCGTGGACTGCGTCAGGAAGAGGAGTACGACGACCTCGTCCCGGTCACCCGACACGACCCCCGCGGCACTGACCGAGGCCGACGTGCTGATCCTGCGCTCGGTGGCGGTCGGGGTGACGACGTCGGTGAGGATCGTGCGGTAGTCGTCGGTGAAGGCTCCGGTCGTCTGGTCGAGTGCCGTCGCGAGGTCGTCCTCGAGGGTGGCGTTCTCGTAGCTCAGCAGCTCCGGCACGCGGGTCTTCGCGGCGGCGAGGGCATCGTTGCGGGCGTCCGCGGTGGCTGACGCACCTCGTGCCTGCAGACCCACGAATACTGCTGCGGCC
>NZ_JBMCZA010000223.1:7337-7572 GCF_048654705.1 Nocardioides sp. CPCC 206348 | reverse complement strand
GCGGCGGCGAGGGCATCGTTGCGGGCGTCCGCGGTGGCCGATGCACCTCGTGCCTGCAGACCCACGAATGCTGCTGCGGCAACGGCGACCGCCAGCGCGATGACCGCGACCAGACGTGTGCGGGTGCTCATGCGACGAACTCCAGTCCCGAGACGAGCCAGGTGCCGTCGGTCTTCTGCAGGTCCACCTGCAGCCGGTAGTTCCGGGGCTCGGCCGTCTTCGTCTTCTTGTTCGC
>NZ_JBMCZA010000223.1:168-7270 GCF_048654705.1 Nocardioides sp. CPCC 206348 | reverse complement strand
CTGGGCTTCCAGCTCACTGCGGAAACCGGCGGTGGCGCCCTCGAGCAGCCGGTCCATGTCGGCCTCCGACGTGGAGCCGCTGATGTCGATCAGGCCCTCCACCTCGGCGGTGGCGGCAGCCGAGGCTGCCTTCTCGTCGGACACGCGGGACCGCTCGTCCTGCCATGCCAGTCCTCGCTCGGCCGAGAAGGCGAGCAGGGCGGCCACCACCAGGATCACGGCACCGGAGCGCCAGGTCATGCGTGAGGTCAGGGAGGTCAGGCGCGACATCAGCGTGCCGCCAGCGGTGCGAGGACGAGGATCTTCCACAGTTCGTCTCCTTCAGTCGTGTCGCCGTCGGCGAGGTCGAGCGCAGCGGTGTCGTCGCCCCGGCCGACGGCCAGGTCGTAGGCCACGGTGCCGCTGGAATCGGGCCACACACCGCTTCGGAACGTCAGGCCGCAGTCCGCCGGGAGCGGTCCGCGGTCGCCGCCCTGCGGACACGGCAGGTTGCGCGCGCCCCGGATCGCGGTGGGGTTGTCCGGCGCGATGTCGCAGTGCGCCAGCCGGTCGACCGGACGGGTCTCGGTCACGCGGGGGCTGCGGCGTTCCTTGGGGGGCAGGTAGCCCTTCAGGCAGGACGGTGGGTTGTTGAGCGCCGCGCGCAGGTCCAGCTGTACGTCGCCCTGGGCCGCACGCGGGTTCACGGCGGACTGCACGCGGGCGACGGTGGCCGGGTAGACCACCAGGATCTGGCGGATCTCCGGCAGGTAGGTGTTGAGGACCTCGGCGTTGGTGGTCAGGTTGGCGAGCAGCATCGGGAGCGCCGGCTGGAGGTCCTTCACGGTCTTCGTGGCCGCGTCGAGTCCGCCGGGTGCGTTCTCGAGCAGCGCGCGCAGGTCGGCGCTGTCGTCCTTCGCCAGCGCGGCAGTGACCTCGTCGAGGTTGTCGGCATACGCGCGGGTCGACGGGCCGAGGTCCTGCTGGGTGCCGAGCACCGGCTCGAGGACGTCAATCAGGGAGGTGGTGGCGTCGATCCGGGACTGGGCCTCGGTCAGCAGCGACCCGGCCGACGACACGAGCTCGTTGAGCTCGGGACCGGAGCCGCCGAGCCCGTCGTCGATCTGGGCGAGCACCCGCCGGGTGTCGTCCTTCGGCACCGACTCGAGCAGCCGGTTCACCGAGTCCAGGACCGGCGTGATCTGGGGCATCTCGATCGCACGGTCCCGCGGGATGGTCGGGTTGTCGGCCAGGAACGGACCCCGGCCCTTCGCGTCGGGCGGCGGGACCAGGTCGACGTACTGCTCCCCGATGGCGGACGTGCTGTGCAGCTCGGCCTTCGACCCTGCGGGGATGTCCGCATCGTTGTCGATGCGCAGCGTGGCGAGTGCGCCGTTGTCGCGCACCACCAGGTCCGAGACGATCCCGACGCGCACGCCGCGGTAGGTGACGGTGGCCTTCGGGTAGAGGCCGCTGGCGTCGGCGAAGTCGACCGTGACGTCGTACACGCCGATGCCGACCATGGACGGGACCTTGGCGTAGTTGAAGAAGGCCAGGCCCAGAGCGATCGACGCCAGGACGGCGAAGATGCGCAGCTGGCGCTTGATCAGGGGTGTCAGCAGCATCAGCAGAGTCCTAGCAAGCGCAGCAGGCAGCCGGGCTTCGGTTGCGGGGCCGGGGCGGGTGCGGGAGCCGGCGCCGGGACACCGGCCTTGTCACCGGTGGAGTCGCCGGCCGAGTCGGCTGGCGCCTCGTCCGGCTCACCTGCTGCGGGCTCTGCGGGCGTGAGCGGATCCTGCACCGGATCACCTGCCTGCAGTGCGGGCGGCAGCCCACCCAGCCAGCTGTCGACGAGGCTGCCCGTACGCAGGTCGAGGGTGGCGAACAGGTTGGCGTAGTCGCCCTTGATCGCGTTGCCGGTCGTCATCACCGGGAACGGGATCGTGAGCCCGATCTTGAGGGCATCCGGGAGGGATGCACTGACCTTGCCGAGGTTGGCCAGGATCGGCCCCAGCGAGTCGAGGTTGGCGAGCAGGGCGGTCTCGCTGGCCCGGACGACCCGCACGGCGCGGTCGCCGGTGCGGCCGGTTGCCGTGACTGCCTTGACCAGCCGCGCGCGTTCCTCCTCGAGCGCCTGAAGACCGGGGGAGATGTCGTCGATCGCGGTGGCGATGGCCGAGCGGTCGTCCTTCAGACCTGCGGAGAGCTTGTCCAGCGACTCCAGCGCCGAGACGATCTCGCCCCGGTTGGCGTCGAGTACGGCGAGCAGGTCGTTCGCCCGACGGATCAGGCCCTTCGTGTCGGGCACCCGGTCGCGCAGCGCGGTCGAGAGCTCGCCGGTGATGGTGCTGATCTGCGACAGGCCGCCGTTGTTGAGCAACAGCGCGACCGCGCCCAGCACCTGCTCGGTCGCGGGGTAGGTGCCGGTCTGCTCGACGCCGATGACGTCACCGTCGTTGAGTGCCGCAGCATCGGCCTCGCCGGGGATCGACACGTCGACGTACTGCGCCCCGAGGAGGGTCTTCTGGCCGACGGCGAACACGACGTTCGCCGGCAGGGGCACGTCCTTGAGCAGCCGCATCTCCACGACGGCCTCCCAGTCGTGCACCTCGATCTTCGCCACGGTGCCGATCACGACGTTGTCCTTGAGGACCGTCGAGTTCGGCACCAGGTTCTCGATCTGGTCGAAATGGACCTGGACGGTGTAGCCGTCCTCGCCGACGGCGACCTGGCCGGGCAGGGTGTTGTCGTTCGGCTGGATCGCGCAACCGGAGCTGACCAGCGCCGCCAGCACGAGGGCGGGCAACGTCCGGCGCAGCCGGCTCCTGGTGCGGAGACGGGGCGTGCTCATTCGGTCCCTCCCGTTCCGCCGACCAGGGGCAGGCCGCCGGTCTCGCCGCCCGGCAGGAGGCCCAGCAGCCCGAGCAGCGGGTCGAGCGCCTTGATGCAGTCCTCGCTCGTACCGCCGGCGCCGAGCACTGCCCCGCACAGCAGCTGCGACACGCTGTCGAAGTTCGTGGCGGTCGCACGGCCGGTGATCGCCTGGTCCTGGATCGTGTTGTGCAGGCCGATCAGCGAGTGCGGCGCGACGTGCAGCACGCCGGCGAGCTCGTTGGAGCGGTCGGCGAGGGTGGCGGCCAACGTGTTCAGGTCGGCGACGGACCGGGTCACCCGGTCGCCGTGCTTCTCGAAGTACTTCTCGGTCGCGGCGAGCACGGTCGCGAGGTCCTTGATCGCACCGCTGAGGTTCGTCCTGTTGCTCGCCAGCACCGCGCTGACGTCGTCGAGCTCGGTGGTGAACCCCCGCACCGCTGCGTCGTTGAGGGCCAGGTTGCGGGTGAAGGTGTTGAGGTTGTCGATGGTGCTGAACAGGTCGGAGCGGCCGTCGGACAGGGCAGTCGCGGCGCCGCGGAGCTCGGCGATCGATGTCCGCAGCTGGGTGGAGTTGCCGTCCTGCAGGGCGTTCTCGAGCGACGTGATCGCGACAGCGAGGGGCCCGGACCTCTTGCCCGCATCGGGGCCGAGCGTGGTCGCCAGGTCGGTCAGCTGCTGCTTCACGTCGTCGAAGGTCACCGGTACGGCGGTCCGGTCCAGGCCGATCACGTCGCCGTCCTCGAGCCGGTCGCCGCCGGAGTAGACGGGGTCGAACTGGACGAAGCGACCGCTGACCAGGCTGGGCGACACGATCGCCGCGTGGGCGTCGGCCGGGATCGGCTGGCCGGCGTCGACCTCCAGGGTCACCAGCACGCCCTCGTCGTCGTTCTCGATCTCCGCGATCTCGCCGACCCGGACGCCGAGCACCTTCACGTCGTCACCGACGTTGAGTCCCTCGGCACTGGCGAAGCGCGCCTGCACGACCGTGCTGCCGGTGTCGCGGGTCCACAGCAGGACGGCACCCACCAGGGCGAGGACGACCAGTGCCGTCACCAGACCGCGTCCGCTGCGCAGCGCGTTCAGTCGGCTCTTCGCGTGGGTGGTCATGGCGTCACTCCGGAGAGGATCGGGACCAGCGTCGACGGCGCTGTCAGGTTCTGGATGTAGGCGTCGAACCACGGCCCGCTCGCGAGCGCCTCGCCGAAGGCGGTCGCGTAGCCGCGCAGGCCGGTGATGCTGGCCTGCAGGTTCGCCTTGTTCTTGTTGAGTACGCCGACCACGCCATCGAGCTCCTTGAGCGCCGGGCCGAGGACGTCGTCGGTGTCCTTGAGCATCAGCCGCAGCTGGCCGGCGAGCTCGCGGGCACTCGACAGCAGGCTCACGACGACCGCCTGCCGCGCGTCGAGCTCGGTGAGCAACGACCGACCGGAGCCGAGCAACGACGCGATCTGCTCGTCGCGGCTCGCCAGCACGCCGGTGACCCGGTCGGCCCGGTCGACCAGCGAGCGGAGCTCGTCGTCGTTGCCGGAGATGGCCGACGACAGCGCCGTGATGCCTTCCAGCGCCGGGCCGAGGTCGGGGCTGGTGGCGCTCAGCGTCTTCGAGGCCTGGTCGAGCGCCGCGGCGAGCTGGGACTTGTCGATCGCGGCGGTGGTCTCGGTCAGCTCGTTCAGCGTCGCGGTCAGGTTGTACGGCGACGAGGTCCGCTCGAGCGGGATGGAGTCGTCGGCACCGAGCTTGCCGCTTCCGCGGGGTTCGAGCTCGACGGCCGCCCGGCCGAGCAGGGTGACGGTGATGATGCGGGCCTCGGTGAGGTCGCCGAGGGAGACGCCGCTGTCGGTGATCACGAGGTCGGCGACGACGTGTTCGCCGTCGAGCCGCACCTCGCGGACCTTGCCGACCTCGGCACCGGAGATCATCACGGAGTCGCCGCCCTTGAGGCCGCCGGCCTCGGCGAACTGCACGTGCAGCAGGTCGTTGTTGCCGATCAGGGGCAGCCGGTTGATGTTCAGCGCGGCGAGCACCATCAGCACCAGGACGAGGGTGCCGATCAGGCCGCGTGCGGCCATCCGGTCGGGGCTGGGAGTGCGACTCACTTCTTGCACCTCGGGGCGTCGGAGTAGATCCATGGCGTCGAGAGCGGGGCGACCCCTTCGAGTCCGGTCTGCACCCGCACGCCGCAGAGGAAGAAGTTGAAGAAGTTGCCGTAGGACGCGGAGTTCTGGATCGTCCGGTAGTGGCCGGGCAGCTTCTGCAGCACCGTCTCGAGGGTGTCGGACTCGCTGTTGATCCCGCGTGCGGCGGCCGCCAGACGGGCCAGGTCCGTCCGGACGTCACCGCGTGCCCGGCTGAGCAGGTCGGAGGTCTCCACCGCGAACCGGTCGATCCTCGCGGCGGCGTCGAGGACCTGGGTGTCCTGCTTGTCGAGGCCGGTCAGCAAGGTGTCGAGCCGGTCGAGCAGCAGTCCGACGGTGTCCTTGCGTGCATCGACCGTGCCGAGCACGTCGTTGAGGTTGCGGATCACCTGGCCGATCAGCTGCTCGCGGTTGCCGATCGTGGTGGTGAACGACCCGACGTGCTGGACCAGGGTCGCGATCGCCGAGTGCTGGCCCTGCAGCACCTGGACCAGCTGGCCGGAGAGCTCGTTGACCTGGGTGGGGCTGAGCCCGGCGAACAGCGGCTTGAACCCGTTGAGCAGGGTGTCGAGGTCGAGCGCCGACGCGGTCTGCGTGGCCGGGATGGTGCCGCCCTTCGCCAGTGCCTTCGCCTCCTTGCCGGCCTCCGACTGCGCAGGGTCCTGGGTCAGCTGGACGACGCGGTCGCCGATCAGGTTGCGGTACTGGATGGTCGCGCGGGTCGCGGTCGTCAGGGCCTGGTCGTCGTTGACGTCGAAGCCGACGACCACCGTGTTGTCGGGCTGGACGTCGATGTCGCGGACCTTGCCGATGTCGACACCGGCGATCCGCACCTCGTCGCCGACCGCGAGGCCGGAGACGTCCTCGAACACGGCCCTGTAGTCGGTGCGGTCGCCCGGGCGGTACTCGCCCGTGACGGCTGCGACCCACAGGGTGAAGGCGGCAGCCATCGCCAGGAAGGCGCCGAACTTGATCAGGTCGCCGCGCTGGCGGCGCCGTTCGGGACTGAGTCGGTGTGTGCGCGTCATGGCAGCTGCGCCCCTCCCTTGAGCAGGCCGAGCAGGGTGTCGAGGGCGGCCTCGTCCGGGGTCGGCTGCGGGCCGACGTGCGGATTGGCGCCGGTCAGCATCGACGGCGGCTCCTGCGCTGCCTCGCCCGCGTCGACGTACGGCAGGCCGTAGCAGGCGGGTCCGGTGGTGTCGCCCTGCTGCGGCAGGTTCTCGCCGTACGTGTAGGGATCGCGGCCCGGGATCAGCCGGGTGATCGTCGTGATGCCGGGGTGCGTGCCGCCGACCGCGGCCTCCGCGAGCTTGTTGGCGTTGGCCAGGCCGAGCACCAGGCACGGCAGCTCGGGTGAGTACCGCTCGAGGACGGCGCTGACCGGCGCGAGTAGGCGCAACGACGTCACCAGGCCCTTCTCGGAGCTGCGCAACAGCACGTCGGTCTCGTCGCTGAACCCGGTCAGGCTGCGCTCGAGGGCGCGCAGCGATGCCTGCTGGCGCACCACGGTCCGGGAGATC
Organism: Nocardioides sp. CPCC 206348; assembly: GCF_048654705.1. Classification (NCBI taxonomy): domain Bacteria; kingdom Bacillati; phylum Actinomycetota; class Actinomycetes; order Propionibacteriales; family Nocardioidaceae; genus Nocardioides; species Nocardioides sp. CPCC 206348. The sequence goes on along the minus strand of NZ_JBMCZA010000223.1, from coordinate 762 downwards.
GTGCCGGTCTGGCTGAACGCGCTGACCAGGTCCGGCCGGGCGAGCTCGTAGACGTCGAGGACGTCGTCGGCGGCCCGGAGGTCGGAGCTCAACGTGCGCAGCGACGGGTTGAACGAGCGCAGGTAGGTGTCGGTCTGGGTGATCAGGTCACCGATCAGCTCGCCGCGTTCGTCGACCGCACCGGCCACGGCGGTCAACGCAGAGTTCACGTCCGCCGGGCGGGCGACCGCGAGGACGGCGGTGAGGTTCTCGAAGGCCTCGTCGACCTCGACGGTCACCCGATCAGCCGGGATCACCGCACCGGCCCTGATCGTCTCGCCGATGTCGTCACCCGGACTGCCGGCGGGCGGGGTGAGCTGGACGTACTTGGCGCCGAACGCCGTCGGGGGCACGATCTGCGCCGTCACGTCGGCCGGCACCTGGTCGACCTTGTCGGAGTCGATCTCCAGGTCGATGGTCACCTTCGACCCGTCGGTGTGGATCTCGGCGACGCGGCCGATCTCCACGCCGCGCAGTTTGATCGGTGCACCCGACGCGAGGGTGAGCCCGGCGCGGTCGGCCTCGACTGACACGAGCACGTTGCGCTCGAAGGCA
>NZ_JBMCZA010000223.1:0-158 GCF_048654705.1 Nocardioides sp. CPCC 206348 | reverse complement strand
GTGTGGATCTCGGCGACGCGGCCGATCTCCACGCCGCGGAGCTTGATCGGTGCGCCCGACGCGAGGGTGAGCCCGGCGCGGTCGGCCTCGACCGACACGAGCACGTTGCGCTCGAAGGCCCCGCGGTACTTCGCGATGGTGCCCGCGATCATCAGCGC
>NZ_JBMCZA010000222.1:2097-5054 GCF_048654705.1 Nocardioides sp. CPCC 206348 | reverse complement strand
GGCACCTCGAAGACGTAGCCGTGCGGCTTCGTCAACGTGATGTTCGAGGCGCCGGTGAAGTCCGGACCGACGTCCGGTCCGTTCACCGTCTCCTCGCAGGTCAGCCAGGCGCCCCACGGCATGATCCCGCCCGAGCAGTTCATCTGCGTTCCGGCCAGGCTGGCGTACGACGCGACGACGTTGCCCTGGTGGTCGACGTCGATCGTGGTGGTTCCGCCGCCCGTCATCGGGTCGTACACGGGTGCAGCGGAGCTGAATGCGGGAACGGGGCCGTTGATCTCGTGGTTCCGGATCAGCGTCACCCGCCCGCCCGTGCCCGGAAAGGCGCCCATGCCGTCGTGGCGTCCCGGGAGCACGGTGCCGTCGGTCAGGACCACCTGTGTGGTCGTGTCGTGGAAGGACCGGTAGCTGAAGCCCGGCGGGAGATGGAGGCGCACGACCCCGTCGCGCTGGTCGGTCACCGGCAGCAGCGGGTACTTGGGCTTGGTCGGCTTGGCGGCCCCGGCCGGGCCGGCCACGAGGCCGGCGAACGGCCCTGCGATCGAGACGGCGGCAGCGGACCTGAGCAGGCTTCGGCGTTCCATCGGCATGGCGAACTCCTCGGGAGGCGACCTTGCGACTGTAAGCACGGTGAATCCGGAATTGCCATAGCATTTTCTGCCCCTTGTGCCGGTCGGCGCACGGTGCGGGAAGCCTTGCTCGAACACGTTTCAGGCCGGCATCGGGAGGTACCGTCCCGACATGGCAATTCGCGACAAGATCGCCTCGAAGGCGCAGCAGCACCTCCAGCCCGGTGAGCAGATCCAGGGGGTGCTGTTCGCTCAGACAGCCAGTCAGTACCTGATTCTGATCGGCTGGATCCCGTTCCTGATCATGAACAAGTACCGCACGATCATCGCGACCGATCGTCGGATCCTCGTCTTCCACTCCGGTGTGATGACCACGACCAACTCCAAGGAACTGGTGGCCGAGCTGCCCCGCACCTTCCGGCTGGGGCCGTGGACGGGCAACGTCTGGCACCGGCACCAGATCGGCAACGAGAACCTGCGCATCCACCGCCGCTTCAAGAAGGACATCGAGGAGATCGACGGCGTCTCCGGCCAGGCGCAGGCGCCGGGTTTCCCGCCGCCACCTCCCGCGCCCCGGGCGTAGAGCGCTGACGAGGTCGTTCCCCGACAGGGCGACGATCGCGGCGTACGCTGGCGGTCCACTCGGAACAAGGGGCACCCATGAACTGGTTCACCTACCTGCTGATCGCGTTGGCCGTCGTCACCGTCGTTGTTGTCGGACTCGAGGTGGTCCGCCCGCGGCGCGCCAAGAAGAACCTCAGCACCAACCAGCGGGAGATCGAGCAGGGCGACGCGTTTCTTCGTGGCGGCAACGAGTTGAACAACCGCATGGGCCACGACGGCGGCGGTCCGTTGTGAGCCGGCCATGAACTGGTTCACCTACGCCCTCATCGCCCTGGGCGTGCTCACGGTCGGCTACCTGGTCGTTGAGGCGCGGCGACCGAACCGCAAGCGGCTGGACTTCAGCGTGCGGCGGAGTCACGAGGCCGACGTGGCGCACTTCCGTGGCCCCGACGCCGGAGGCCCGGGGAACGACGCCACGGGCGGCGGTCCGTCGCACTGACGCAGAGCCTGAAAAGCAGCTCAGCCGGACTCCGAGGAGTCCGGCTGAGCTGTTTGGGGTGAGTAACGGGACTTGAACCCGCGACATCCGCCACCACAAGGCGGCGCTCTACCAGCTGAGCTATACCCACCATGCTCACTCGACCTTGCGGTCAGTCAGGCGGGGATGAGTTTAGACGCATCCCGTCCGGAACTAGGAATTGGTGCCCTTTTCGGACGTCCCGAGTCCGGTCAGCGAGCCGCCGTACCGGGCTGCGACCTCCTTGGCAGCGGCCGCGTCGGGGCCGGGCAGCGGCACGAAGACCGTGTCGCGGTAGTACCGCAGCTCCTCGATGCTCTCCTGGATGTCGGCGAGCGCACGGTGGTTGCCGCGCTTCGTGGGCGCGTTGAAGTAAGCCTTCGGGAACCACCGCTTCGAGAGCTCCTTGATCGAGGAGACGTCGACGATCCGGTAGTGCAGGAACGCGTCGAGCTCGGCCATGTCGCGGACCACGAAGCCACGGTCGGTGGCGACCGAGTTGCCAGCGAGGGCCGGGCGGCTGTCGGGCGTGCAGTGCTCGCGCAGGTACGCCATCACCTGCTCCTCGGCCTCGCGCAGCGTCACGCCGTTCTCGAGCTCGTTCAGCAGGCCGGACGTCTCGTGCATGTTGCGCACGAACTCGATCATCTGGTCCAGCGCCTCGGCCGGAGGCTTGATGATGACGTCGACGCCCTCCCCGAGCACGTTGAGGTCGAAGTCGGTCACCAGGGCAGCTATCTCGATCATCGCGTCGTTGACGAGGTCGAGCCCCGTCATTTCACAGTCGATCCAGACCAGTCGTTCGTTCACGAGGGTGCACCCTACGCCGTACCTCTTTCTCAGGACTCGCTCAGCGGGTGCCACTAACCTCGGGGCCGTGAACCGAACACTGCCCTGGGTGGGTCTGCTCGCCCGGCTGGTGACCGGTGGCGTGTGGATCGTGGCGGGTGGTCTGAAGATCACCGAGCCGGAGGCGAGCATCGCGGCGGTGCGCGCCTACCAGCTGCTGCCGTCGTCGGTCGCCGAGGTCGTCGGCATCGCCCTGCCCGCGGTGGAGCTGGTCATCGGCCTCGCGCTGGTGGCCGGTGTCCTGACCAGGGGCGCCGCGATCCTCTCGGCGTTGCTGTTCGTCGCGTTCATCATCGGCATCGCGTCCGTCTGGGCGCGGGGGATCGAGATCGACTGCGGCTGCTTCGGCGGCGGCGGTTCGAAGGCGGGCGCCACCTCGGACTATCCGTGGGAGATCGCCCGCGACGGTGCCCTGCTGATCGCTTCACTCTTCATCGCGTCGGTACGACGAACCCGAC
>NZ_JBMCZA010000222.1:469-2049 GCF_048654705.1 Nocardioides sp. CPCC 206348 | reverse complement strand
CTGAAGGAGCTGAGAACTGATGTCCAACGACAACTCGAAGGCCACGGCCCGGGCCAAGGCTGCCGAGCTGCGCGCCGAACAGGCCAGGCGAGAGGCCCGTCGCCGCATCCTCACGATCGCAGCCGTCGTCGCCGCGATGGTGCTGATCGTCGGCGGCGCGATCGGGATCAGCTTGCTCAACAAGAAGGACGTCAAGGCGGTCGCGGCCGGGTCGAGCGACTACGGCGTGACCATCGGCGACAAGGATGCGCCGCACTCGGTGATCATCTACGAGGACTTCCTGTGCCCGTACTGCGGCGCGCTCGAATCGGAGACCCGCGGCGACCTCGAGGACCTTGCCGCCGAGGGCAAGGTGCTGGTCGAGTACCGGCCGTTCAACCTGCTCGGCGCCGAAGGCCGGACCTACCCGATCCGGGCCGCGAACGCGTTCGCCCTCGTGCTGGAGAAGTCCGGCCCGGACGTGGCCAAGAAGTTCCACGACCTGCTCTTCGAGAACCAGCCCTCCGAGGCCAACGCCGACGCGGAGGCGAGCAACGACGACATCATCGAGCTGGCCGTCGAAGCCGGTGCCTCGGAGTCGGACGTACGCGACGGCATCGAGAACCTGTCGCACGCGTCCTGGGTCACCGAGGCCACGGACGAGGCCCACAAGGCCAACGTCCAGGGCACGCCCACGATCATCCTCGACGGCGAGGTGTTCGACGACGGCCGCACGGTCCAGGACCTTGCGACGAACCTGATCGCAGCGGTGGACTGACCACGTGCTGCACAGCCCCCTGAGCGGATTCATCGCCGGCCTGCCCAAGGCCGAGCTCCACGTCCACCATGTCGGCTCGGCGTCCGAGCGGATCGTGTCCGAGCTGGCCGAGCGCCACCCGGGCACGGTGCCGTCGGATCCAGCCCTGTTGCGGGAGTTCTTCGCGTTCACCGACTTCGCGCACTTCATCAAGGTCTACCTCGCGGTGGTGGACCTGGTGAAGACGCCCGAGGACGTCCGCTACCTCACCTACGAGATCGGTCGCGAGCTCGCCGAGGGGCAGTCGGTCCGCTATGCGGAGCTCACCTGCACGCCGTACACCTCGGTGCTGCCGGACGAGCCCGGCAAGGGCATGGCGATCGAGGCCTACACCGAGGCGATCGAGGACGCGCGGGTCGCGGCCGAGCGGGACTTCGGGCTCGTCCTGCGATGGATCTACGACATCCCGGGGGAGTCCGGCCTGCCGGCCGCTGACGCGACGCTCCGCTTCGCGCTGGACCACCCGCCGGAGGGGCTGGTCGGCTTCGGGCTGGGCGGTCCGGAGATCGGGGTTCCGCGCGAGCAGTTCGCGCCGCACTTCGCTGCTGCGCGTGCCGCCGGACTCCACTCGGTGCCGCACGCCGGCGAGACGACCGGGCCCGGGACGATCTGGACCTCGATCCGCGAGCTGGGCGCCGAACGCATCGGCCACGGCACGTCAGCCGCTGGCGATCCCGCACTGCTGGCGTACCTCGCCGAGCACCGGATCCCGCTCGAGGTCTGCCCGTCGTCCAACGTCGCCACCCGCGCCGTCGCGACCCTCGCCGAGCACCCGTTGCCGACC
>NZ_JBMCZA010000222.1:0-459 GCF_048654705.1 Nocardioides sp. CPCC 206348 | reverse complement strand
TCCAACGTCGCCACCCGCGCCGTCGCGACCCTCGCCGAACACCCGTTGCCGGTGTTCGTCGACGCCGGTGTCCTGGTCACGATCAACTCCGACGACCCGCCGATGTTCGGCACCACCCTCAACCGGGAGTACGAGATCGCCGCCGACCTGCTGGCGCTCGACGCCTCAGGTGTCGCCGACCTGTCGGCTGCTGCGGTCGGTGCGTCGTTCGCCCCGGACGAGGTGAAGGCCCGCCTGCTCGATGAGATCGAGTCCTACGCGAAGGCCGTCGAGTAGAACGAGTCGGCCAAGTTCGTCGAGTAGCCGCGAGGAACGAGCGGCGTATCGAGACGCAGAAGCATTCAGCCCCGCGGAGCTCATACTCCCGCGGGGCTGTCGCTCTTTTGTACGACGTCCGCCGGGTGTGCCGGGGGAGGCGCGCCGCGAGGGGGAGTTGTGCGGGTGAGAGTGACCCCTGGG
>NZ_JBMCZA010000221.1:46852-67564 GCF_048654705.1 Nocardioides sp. CPCC 206348 | reverse complement strand
ACGAAGGCGGTGATGCCCCGCGAGCGCAGCGAGGGGTCGACCGTTGCGAACACGATGATCCACTGCGCGTAGGGCGCGTTCGAGATCCACGTCTTCTGGCCGTTGAGGATGTAGTCATCACCGTCGCGCACCGCGCGGGTCTGCAGTGAGGCGGAGTCCGACCCGACACCGGGCTCGGTGACGGCCAGCGCCGTGACGGGCGGATTGTCGCCCGTCAGTGGCGTGAGCCAGCGCTTCTTCTGCTCCTCGTTGCCGAGTGCCTCGATGGGTCCCGCGAAGAAGGCGCTCGACGTGAGGAAGTTGCCGATGCCGACGTCGCCGTAGCAGAGCTCCTGCTGGACCAGGCACTGCGTGACGAGGTCGCCGATCCCCCCGCCGCCGTACTCCGCCGGGAGCATGTACGACGCCAGGCCGATCTGGGCGGCCTTCTGCCACAGGTCGAGGGGCGACTCGGTGTCGGCCTCGTCGACCTCGTGGGCCCGCGGGCGGATCTCTCGCTCAGCGAAGTCACGGGCGAGCGCGATGAACTCCCGCTGCTCGTCGGTCAGCGGGATGCCGTCGCGGATGGTGTGGCTCATCAGGGTGTTCCTCGATTTCGTTTCGTGGGATGTCAGGCGGCGGTGTCGTCGGCGACGACGAGTGCGTGCTCGGGGTGCCAGTGGGCGGCAACGGGCAGCCCCGGGCTGGGGGTCAGCCCGCTACGAACAGCGGTCCGGGTGACCAGGTGACGACCGTCCGGCAGGGCCACCTCGACGCGAAGTCCGGAGCCGAGGTAGACGACCTCGCGGACCACACCGTCGACTGCGCTGTGACCAGTCGGCAGACCGGCGCCCGCAGCACTCAGCTGGACGTGCTCGGGGCGGACCACCAGCGCGGAGCCGTCCTCCACGCCATGGCTGCGGCCGGTGAAGATGTTGGACTCGCCCAGGAATTCCGCGGTGTAGCGGCCCGCCGGACGCTCGTAGAGCTCGACCGGAGTTCCGACCTGGACGACGGCTCCGTCGCGCAGGACAGCAATGCGGTCGGACATCGCCAATGCCTCTTCCTGGTCGTGGGTCACGAACACGAAGGTGGTGCCGAGCTCACGGTGCAGCCGCTTGATCTCGAGCTGCAACTGCTCACGCAGCCGCTTGTCGAGCGCGCCGAGCGGCTCGTCCATGAGCAGTGCCTGCGGCTGGAACACGATGGCCCGGGCCAGGGCAACACGCTGCTGCTGGCCTCCCGAGAGCTGCGCCGGCCGGCGCTTGCCGAGGTGACCGAGCTCGACGACGTCGAGCGCCCGCTGGACTCGTTCGGCGACCTGGGCCCGGGTGATCTTGCGCCGCCGCAGCGGGAAGGCCACGTTGTCCCACACCGACATGTGCGGGAACAGCGCGTAGTGCTGGAAGACCATGCCGAGGTCTCGCCGGTACGGCGGCACCTTGGTCAGGTCGCGACCACCGATCTCGATCGAGCCGCTGTCGGCCGCGATGAATCCGGCGATGATGTTCAACAGGGTCGACTTCCCCGAGCCGCTCGACCCGAGCAGGGTGAGGAACTCCCCCGGCTTGACGGTCAGGCTGACGTCATCGACGGCCGCCATCGACTTGTATCGCTTGACGACGTTGCGGATGTCGATGGAGACGCCGGGCGTTCCCAGCTGGCTGATGGTGTCGTTCTGGTCCATGGAGTGCTCCGTGGTGGATGGGACGGGGATCATGAGGTCTTGGCCAGGCGGCGCGAGCGGAGCACGCGGACCAGGCCGGCCGAGGCGAAGAGGGCCAAGGTGACGAGCAGGAGCATCGTGCTGACCGCAGCGACCGTCGGGTCGATCTGCACCCGCACCCCGCTCCACATCTGCACTGGAAGGGTGCTGACGTCGGGTCCCGCCAGGAACACACTCACCACGACCTCGTCGAACGAGGTGATGAAGGCGAACAGAGCTCCTGCCGCAACGCTCGGCGCGATGCACGGCAAGGTCACCCGCAGGAACGTGGTGAGCCGGTTGGCACCCAGGCTCATCGAGGCCATCTCCAGGCGCTCGTCGAAGCTGACGAGAGCTGCACTGACGTTGATGACGACGAACGGAACAGCGAGCGCGGTGTGCACCAGGACGAATCCGAGGATCGACTGGGTGAGCCCGATCTCAAGGAAGAGCGCGTAGACCGCCAGGCCGATGATCACGTAGGGCACCAGGATCGGAGCCAGGACGAGACCGCTCACCAGTGCCTTCACGGGGTAGCGCCCGCGCACCATCGCCATCGCGGCGGCCGTTCCGAGGACGGCGGACAGGATCGTGACCAGGAATCCGATCTGCAGCGAGTTGAGCGTTGCGTTGACCCACGCCGGGTCCGAGAAGAACGACTCGTACCAGCGGGTCGAGAACGCCTTCGGCGGGAACTCGAGGAACGAGCTGTCGTTGAACGAGGTCGGCACGACCACGAAGACCGGGGCAACCAGGTAGAGCGCGGTCAGGACGACGAGCCCGACCAGACCGGTTCGGCACAACAGCTTGGTGTTCATCGCTCGCCTCCCATGAACTTGCCGATGTTGACGATCCGGGACACCAGGAAGAGGAGCGCGGCAGTGACGACCAGGAGAACGACGGCGAGGGCCGATGCGAAGCCCCAGCGCAGGACTGCCGAGAGCTGCTGGACGATGAGCTCGCCGATCATCATGTCCTTGGGTCCGCCGAGCAGGGCGGGCGTCACGTAGAAGCCGATCGAGGAGATGAAGACCAACAGACACGACGCCGCGACGCCGGGGACGGTGAGCGGCGCGTAGACCCGCCAGAAGGCGGAAATCGGCCGGGCACCGAGTCCTTCGGCGGCCTGCACCAGCCGCCGATCGATCTGGCGCATCGTCGCGTACATGGGGAGGACCGCGTACGGCAGCATCACCTGCACCATTCCGATCAGAACGCCGGTCTGGTTGCGGATCAGGGACATCGGCTCGTCGATCACGCCCATCGACATCAGGGTCTCGTTGACCACACCGGTGTCACCGAGCATCAGCACCCAGGCAAAGGTCCGGACCAGCAGGCTGGTCCAGAACGGGATCAGGACCGCGACCAGCATGACGTTGCGCCAGAAGGGTGGCGCCAGGCTCATCAGGTAGGCGTAGGGGAAACCGAGGAGCAGGGTCACTGCGGTCACGAGTCCCGAGATCCGGAAGGTGTTGCCGAGGACGTCGAGGTAGACGGGCGAGCTGAAGAAGTCGGCGTAGTTGTCCACCCCGGTCGTCGGGTCCGTGAAGCTGCGGGCCAGGACGGTCACGAGCGGCGCGACGAAGACGACCAGCAGGAAGACCACCAGCGGCAGGACCAGGAGTCCCCAACCATCGAAGATCCTGCGTCGGCGGCGCGGCGACACCACGTCCTCGCCGGCACCGGGAGCCGGTCGGCCGACTCCCGGCGGGGCACTCGTGGAGATGGTGGTGCTCACTTGGCTGCCCATTCGTTCAGGCGTTCCGACACCTCGTCGTAGTTGTCGGCCCAGTAGGCGTAGTCGACGATCGCGGCCCGCTTGGGAGCGTTGTCAGGCGATGTCGGCAGCTCAGCGAGGACCTCGGCATCGACGTACTCGAGCGCTGCCTCGGTGATCGGACCGTAGGCGGTCGCATTGGAGTAGCCCGCCTGGGCCTCGGGGTTCTCGACGTACCAGGCCATCCACTCCATGGCCTTGTCCGCGTTGGCCGCACCCTTCGGGATCACCAGCTGGTCGTAGGACAGCAGGTGCTCGTTCCACTCGTTGGCGACCGGCTGACCCTCCTTGGCAGCGGAGTAGATGCGACCGTTCCAGGCCTGGACCAGCGGGGCCTCGCCCGAGGCGACGAGCTGCTGCTGCTGCTCACCGGTCTCGTAGAAGACGATGTCGTCCTTGATCGTGTCGAGTTTCTCGAACGCGCGATCGATGTCGAGAGGGTAGAGATCGTCGGCAGCGACACCGTCCGCAAGCAGCGCGGCCTCGAACATCGCCCCGGTCGCGTACTTCCAGAAGCCGCGCTTGCCCGGGAAGCGCTTGGTGTCGAAGAACTCCGCCCAGGTCGTCGGGTGCTCCTTCGGGAACTTCTCGGTGTTGTAGCCGATGGTGAAGGCGTACTCGAGGACCGGGATGGCGCAGTCGGTGACCTCTTCGGGATTCAGGGCGTCGGTGTCGACCACGCCGGTGTCGATCTTCTCGGCCCAGCCGTTGTCGCAGGCGGTGTGGGCAAAGTTCGGCTCGACCTCGACGACGTCCCAGCTGACCTTGCCCGACTCGACCTGCGCACGGAACTTCGCGTAGTCGCTCGGCGAGTCCTGCTTGATGGTGACGTCAGCCTCGTCGGCCCACGGCTGCACGGCTTCCTTCACGTGGGTCTTCTGGTCCTGACCGCCCCACATGACCACGGTGAGCTGATCTCCGCCGCCGCCCGCAGCGCCGCATCCGGCCAGGCTGATCGCCGCCGTCATCGCGACACCCACCGTCAGAACTCGCTTCATCGGAAACCCCGGCTTTCAAAGTTGATTGGTGCGTCAGTTATCTAAGACCTGATAGTGACGGCCATCACGTCGACGTGTCAAGGACTACGTCCAGCGAAAATCCGGGGAGCTGCATGCAAAAAGCGAAAGGAGCCGGTGGGGGACCCACCGGCTCCTTCTCGGACGTGCGCGCGCGTCAGTCAGCGAGGAAGAACCACGCCAGGACCTGCTCGTAGACGGCACGCATCCGGTCCACCGTCATGCTCCGCGAACCGAGCAGCACCTGGAGGCTCAGCCCGTCGATCATTCCGATCAGGCCATTGGCGAAGACCACCGGGTCCCCCTCGCGGAACTCACCCGCGACCTGGCCGTCCCGAATGATGGCAGCGACCGCCCGGCGCCACTCGCCATAGACGCGTTCATTGAGTTCTTGCAGGTCAGAGTCGTGAAGTGCCTCAACCCAAAGCTCCGCCCACACACGCCAGGCCGAGACCGTCGCGTCCCCCTGCGGCAGGTACGAGTCGACGAAGTCGCGCAACCGCTGGCGCGGCGAGTCGGCGCTCTCGAGGATCTCCCGCCGCCGGGCCAGCGACTGGGTGAAGTTCCACTCGAAGGCTCCGTGCATCAGGTCGCGCTTCGTGTCGAAGTAGTAGTGCACCGTCCCCGTGCTCGTGCCCGCACGCTTGGCCACATCAGCGATGCGCAGCGACTTGAACCCGATCTCGGAAACGACCTCGCAGGCGGCCGCGAGGATCTGCTCCTTGCGTTCCGCCTCGACGCTGGTCCTGGCCACGCGGATCTCCTCTGGTTGACTTGACTGGTCAGTCAATCATTCACTGGAGCACCGTGCAAGCGACGCGCTGCCCAGGGAGCAGCGCGGTCTGCTCAGACGACGATGTTGACGAGCTTGGGTGCGCGGACGATGACCTTGCGTACCTCGCGGCCGTCGATCGCCTTGACCACGGCGTCGTCGGCCAGGGCGAGGGCTTCGAGATCGGCCTCGCTGATGTCCGGCGAGACCTCGAGGCGCCCGCGGACCTTGCCCTGGATCTGGACGACCGCCGTCACCGAGTCCTCGATGAGCAGCGCGGGGTCGACGACGGGCCACGAGACCTGGGCGACGGACGGCTGGTGTCCGAGTCGGTCCCACATCTCCTCGGCCGTGTACGGCGCCACCAGCGACAGCAGGATCGCAACGGTCTCCGCCGCTTCGCGCACCGCCGGGTCGGCCGGGCCGCAGCCCGAGTCGATGGCCTTGCGGGTGGCGTTGACCAGCTCCATCGTGCGGGCGACCACGACGTTGAACCGGTGGGCCTCGAGCAGGTGGGCGGCGTCGTTGACGGTCTTGTGCGTCACCTTGCGCAGGGCGATGTCACCACCGGCCACGTCGACACCCGGATCGGACGTCACGTCGCCCGACAGGCGCCAGGCGCGCTGCAGGAACTTGGCCGAGCCGGCCGGCGACATGTCCGCCCAGTCGATGTCGTCCTCGGGCGGGCTGGCGAAGACCAGGGTCAGTCGCACCGCGTCGACCCCGAACTTCTCCAGCTGCTCCCCGAGGTTCACCCCGTTGCCCAGGGACTTGCTCATCTTGTGGCCGTCGTTGATGACCGTGCCCTGGGAGAGGTACGCCGAGAACGGCTCGTCCCAGTCGATCAGGTCCATGTCGCGCAGGACCTTGGTGAAGAAGCGCGCGTACAGCAGGTGCAGGACGGCGTGCTCGGACCCGCCGATGTAGAGGTCGATGGGACCCCACGCATTGGCCAGGGTCGTGTCGAACGGCTGCGTCGCGTCGTGCGGGGAGAGGTAGCGGAAGAAGTACCAGGACGAGTCGACGAACGTGTCCATCGTGTCGGTGTCGCGCAGCGCGGGCCCGCCACAGGTCGGGCAGCTGACGTTGACCCAGTCGGTCGCGGCACCCAGGGGCGAGGTGCCCTTGGGCTTGAGGTCGGCACCGCGCAGCTCGGGCAGCTCGACGGGCAGCTGGTCCTCGGGAACCGGCACCTCGCCATCGACCGGGCAGTGGATGATCGGGATCGGCGCGCCCCAGTAGCGCTGGCGCGACAGCAGCCAGTCACGCAGCCGGAAGTTCACGGTCCGCTCGCCGCGGCCCTTGGCCTCGAGCCAGTCGATGATCGCGGCCTTGGCCTCGGCGATCGGCAGGCCGTCGAGCGAGATCTCGTCGTTGGACGAGTTGATCGCCGGCCCCGTACCGGTGAAGGCGTCGCCCTCGAAGTCCTCGGGCGGCTGGACGGTCCGGATGATCGGCAGGTCGTACGCCGTTGCGAACTCCCAGTCGCGCTGGTCCTGGCCGGGCACGGCCATGATCGCGCCGGTGCCGTAGTCGGCCAGCACGTAGTCCGACGCCCAGACCGGGATCTCCCGGCCGTCGACCGGGTTGACGGCGTGGACGCCGAGGAAGACACCCGTCTTCGGCCGGTCGGTGGCCAGCCGGTCGATGTCGGAGGCCTTGCGGATGCCGTCGAGATAGGCCTCGTACTCCGCCCGGATCTCGTCGGTGACCAGCGCGGCAGCCAGGGGCGCGTCGGCCGCGACCACCATGAACGTCGCGCCGAAGAGCGTGTCGGGACGGGTGGTGAAGACGTCGATCTCCTGGTCGGTACCGACCACGGGGAACGTGACGTGCGCGCCCTCGGACCGGCCGATCCAGTTGCGCTGGGCGTTGATGACCTTGCCGATCCAGGTGCCCTGCATGTCATCGAGGGAGTCGTGCAGTTCCTGGGCGTACTGGGTGGTCTTGAAGTACCACTGCGTCAGCTCACGCTTGGTGACCTCGGCGCCGCAGCGCTCGCAGGTGCCGTCGGCCAGGACCTGCTCGTTGGCGAGCACGGTCTGGTCGTTGGGGCACCAGTTGACCGGGCTGTTCTTGCGATAGGCCAGGCCCTGCTCACGGAACTTCAGGAACAGCCACTGGGTCCACTTGTAGTACTCGGGGTCCGAGGTGTGCAGCCGACGCGACCAGTCGAAGCTGATGCCGTAGCGCTTCATCGACGCGAACTGCGTCTCGATGTTGGCGTAGGTGTACGTCGCCGGGTGCTCGTTGTTCTTGATGGCGGCGTTCTCGGCGGGCAGCCCGAAGGAGTCCCAGCCCATCGGGTTGAGCACCTCGTAGCCGCGGAACCGCCAGTAGCGGGAGATCACGTCGTGCAGGGCGAACACCTCGGCGTGACCCATGTGCAGGTCACCGCTCGGGTACGGGAACATCGTCAGCGCATAGCGCTTCTCGCGCTCACCGGACACGACGGCAGCGTCGTCGGCACGGAAGGGGTCGAGCTCTTCCCAGACCGGAAGCCACTTCTCCTCGACGGCATGGACGTCGTAGTGGACCTCGGGATTCAAGGGGGAGGGCGCGACCGTTTCACTCACGGCCAAAGGATAGTCGTGACGACGGTCAGGTCAGGCCACGGCCTCACCGGTCTGGACGCGCCACAGGGCGGCATAGCTGCCCCCGAGCGCGACCAGCTCGTCATGGGTGCCCGCCTCGGCGACCCGACCGCCGTCCAGCACCCAGATCCGGTGGGCATGCCGGACGGTCGAGAGCCGGTGCGCGACCACGATCGTGGTGCACCGTTCTGCCGCGCGGCGCAAGGACGACTGGATGGCCGCCTCGGTCTCGTTGTCCACCGCACTCGTGGCCTCGTCGAGCACCAGGATGGCCGGATCGCGCAGCAGGGCGCGGGCCAGCGCGATCCGCTGGCGCTGGCCGCCCGACAGGGTGATCCCGCGCTCCCCCACCCACGTGTCGTACCCGTCGGCCAGGCCCTCGATGAAGTCGGCCACGGCAGCGGCATCGGCGGCTTCACGGATCTCGGTCTCCGTGGCGCCCGGGCGGCCGTAGGCGATGTTCTCGCCGATGGTGCCCGAGAAGAGATAGACGTCCTGGGCGACGTACCCCATGGAACCGCGCAGCGAGTCCCAGTCGAGCTCCCGCACGTCGGCGCCATCGAGCAGCACCTGGCCCTCGCGGGCGTCGTCGAAGCGCAGCACCAGCCGCAGCAGCGTGGACTTGCCGGCCCCGGTGGACCCGACGATGGCGTGCGTCTCGCCAGCGGGTACGACGAGGTCGATGCCGTGCAGGACATCCGGCCCGTCGGCGTACCCGGCCCGGACGCCCCGCAGCTCGACCCGACCCCGCACGGGCTTGGCGAGGCTGGCGGTCCCTGCAGGCACGGTCACCGGCTCGTGGAGCAGCGCGAGGATGCGGGCTGTCGACGCGCGGCCGCGCTGGTAGAGGTCGAGCACCTCGGCGACGTCGGTCATCGGCCAGAGCAGGCGCTGCGTCATGAAGACCAGCACCGAGTAGAGGCCGAGCTCCAGGTCACCGCGCAGGGTCGCCCAGCCACCGAGCAGCAGGGTGCAGGTGAAGCCCGCGAGGATCGCCATCCGCACCAGGGGAACGAAGGCCGCCGACGAGCGGATCGCGCGGACGTTGGCGTCGCGGTACGCCGCCGACACGCCCTCGATCCGTTCCCGCTCGCGGTCCTCGGCGGTGAAGGCCTTGATGGTCGCGATGCCACCAAGGTTGGCGCTGAGCGCACCGGACAGGTCGGCGACCGCCGAACGGACCTTGTCGTAGAGGGGTTCCAGCCGCTTCTGGAAGAGCAACGAGCCCATCACGATGATCGGGATCGGGAGGAAGGCGTAGAGCAGCAGCTCCCACGACGCGATCGCGAACACGGCGCCGACGAGCACGATGTTCAGGAAGGTCTGCAGGATCGCGGGGAAGCCGATGTCGAGGAACCGCTCGAGCTGGTTCACGTCGTCGTTGAGCGTCGCGAGCGTCGTGCCCTGCGGCCGCGACTCGTGCCAGCCGAGGTGCAGGTGCTGGGCGTGGTCGTAGGCTTCGACCCGCAGCTCGTGCTCGACGGTCTGCGCCAGTCCGCGCCACAACAGGCTGGCGACGTACTCGGACGCGGACTCGATGACCCAGACGACGACGTTGAACCCGGCGATCCAGGCGAGCTGGGCGTACCGCGACTCGACCCCCAGCAGGTCACCGGCGAACGAGTCCGACCCGCGTACGACGACGTCGACCGCCGCTCCGATGAGCAGCTCGGGCATCACGTCGGCGACCTTGTTGACCGTCGACATCAGGACCGCGAGCAGGAACCGCCCCCGGAGTCGGTCGTAGCGATTCCACAACGCGCGGAGCGGACGATCAATGGGCGCGATGGACTGCACGGCACTCCCGGGTTCGACAACTGGTTAGGCGAACCTTACTGTCGCGCCTCGGCCTGCCCTCGGCCGGTCCCGCGCGCGGCGAAGCACTACCGTGCCGTCCATGACCGCCAGCGATCTCTCGTCCATGTTCCGCCTCGACGGCAAGGTCGCCGTCGTCACCGGCGCCAGCTCCGGGCTCGGCGTCGACTTCGCGAAGGCCCTCGCCGAGGCCGGCGCCGACGTCGCGATCGGCGCCCGTCGCGTCGAGCGCCTCGCCGACACCGCCGCACTCGTCGAGGCCGCCGG
The DNA here is from genome assembly GCF_048654705.1 of Nocardioides sp. CPCC 206348. NCBI lineage: Bacteria > Bacillati > Actinomycetota > Actinomycetes > Propionibacteriales > Nocardioidaceae > Nocardioides > Nocardioides sp. CPCC 206348. The sequence continues at coordinate 57,639 of NZ_JBMCZA010000221.1, read as the reverse complement.
CCGCCGCTCCGTGAGCGTGGCGACCGACGTGGCCGACCCGGCGTCGTGCCAGGCGCTCGTCGACGCCGCGATGGCCGAGTTCGGCCGGGTCGACATCCTCATCAACAACGCCGGCGTGGGCACCGCCGTCCCGGCGACGAGGGAGACTCCCGAGCAGTTCCGTGAGGTGATCGACATCAACCTCAACGGCAGCTACTGGATGGCGCAGTCCTGCGGCCGGGTGATGCAGCCCGGCTCCAGCATCATCAACATCTCCTCGGTCCTCGGCCTCACGACCGCCGGACTCCCCCAGGCTGCCTACGCCGCCTCGAAGGCAGCGATCATCGGGCTCACCCGTGACCTGGCCCAGCAGTGGACCGGCCGCAAGGGCATCCGCGTGAACGCGATCGCACCGGGCTTCTTCCTGTCGGAGATGACCGACTCCTACCCGCCGGGCTACCTCGAGTCCCAGCAGGCGCGGATCCCCGCGGGCCGCAGGGGCGACCCGCGGGAACTCGCGGCCACTGCCGTGTTCCTGGCGTCCGACGCCGCCGGCTACATCACCGGCCAGACGCTCGCCGTCGACGGCGGGATGACGATCACCTGATCAGCACCTGATCAGCGGCTCGCGTAGACCACCACGACGGACGGACGCGGGAACGCGTCGGTGTGCGGCCACGTGCTGGCCGGGTCCTCGAACGTGGCACCGTCGATCTCGCCGGGGTGCTGGACCGCGACGAAGAGCGAGCGGTCGTCGTCGGTGACCAGCGGGCCACACGCCTCCGCGCCCTTGGGCACGGTGCAGACCTGCTGCACCTGGCCGCGGTTCGGACCAGCGACCGGCACCCGGAAGACACCGTCGTTGCTGCCGAGGACGTTGCCGTCGGTGGAGATCCACAGGTTGCCGACGGTGTCGAACGAGACGTTGTCGGGGCAGCTGATCGGACTGACCTTGGTCTTGTCGAACCCACCGAACCAGCTCTCCGGCGCGGCCGGGTCGCCGCACACCAGGAACAGGTCCCAGGTGAACGTGGTGGAGGCGTGGTCGTTGCCACCCGGCGTCATCTCGAGGACGTAGCCGTTGCGGTTGCCGCTCGCGTTGGTCAGCGGAGCGGCGATGCTCGCCCGGACCTGTGAGGTCGCGAGCGGGTTGGCCTCGTCGACCGGCAGGGAGCCCGAGCCGCGGTTCGAGTTGTTGGTCAGCGCTGCGTAGACCTTGCCGTTGACCGGGTTGGCCTCGACGTCCTCGGGACGGTCCATCCTGGTCGGGGCCAGCTTGTCGGAGGCCTGCCGCGTGAAGAGGAGTACGTCGGCGACGGACATGCCGGGCACGAAGGACTGCGTGTCCGTCGTGAGCGGCAGCCAGGTGCCGGTGCCGTCGAAGAGGCCGTCCTCGGTGCCGTCGCCGACCAGCCTGGCGACGTACAGCGTGCCCTTGGTGAGCAGCGTGAGGTTGTGCTTCCTGGCGGCTGTCGTACCCGCACCGTCGTACTTCTCGGCGGAGACGAACTTGTAGAGGTAGTCGCCGCGCTCGTCGTCACCCATGTAGGCGACGGCGTGGCCCTCTGCCGAGATCGCGATGTTGGCGCCCTCGTGCTTGAAGCGGCCGAGCATCGTGTGCTTGCGCGGCGTGGAGGTCGGGTCGAACGGGTCGACCTCGATGATCCAGCCGAAGCGGTGCGGCTCGTGCGGCTCCTTCGACAGGTCGAAGCGCGGGTCGACCGAGCTCCAGCCCTTGCCGGCCCCGTTGATGCCGTAGCGGGCGTACTGCGTCGTGTAGCGGGTGTCGAGGCCGGCGCCCTTGTCGAAGTACTGGTTGAAGTTCTCCTCGCCCGAGAGGACCGTGCCCCACGGGGTGGTGCCGCCGGCGCAGTTGTTGAAGGTGCCGAGGACCCAGCGCCCTTCGATGTCCGCAGTCGTCCTCAGGCGGGCGTCGCCGGCAGCAGGACCGACGAGCTCGAAGGTCGTCGCGTCGTGGAGGCGGCGGTTCTCCTTCGCCTGGCCGAGGCCGGTGCGCTTCCAGGAGCCCGGACGGTTGTGGCGGCGGACCCGGACCACCGACATGCCGTGGTTCGCGATCGCGATCCGCTTGATCTCGTCCGCGGTGTACTCGCCGGTCGGGAACATCAGGTTCTCGTCGGTGTACTCGTGGTTGACGACCAGCAGGGCCTCGTCGTCGTTGAGCGGCAGGAGGCCGACGTAGTCGCAGTTGTAGCCGAACTGCTTGCGGGTCGATGCGACCGTCTGCGCGTGGGCATCGAACTCGGGCGCGCCCTTGACGACCGGGTCACCCCACCGGATGACGACGTCGTGGTCGAAGCCCTTCGCGGTCGTGAACGCATCGCGCTTGTTCGGCTCGACCGGCGAGAAGACCGCGTTGCCGAGGGTGCCGTGACCCAAGGGAGCGCCGGGGCGCTGGGCACCCGGGGCGGCAGCGGCCGCAGAACCGGCTGAGTGCACGAGGCCGCCGACGAGGAGCGCGCTCGCGGTGACGGCGCCGCCCCGCAGGACGCTGCGGCGGCCGACGGCCTTCGCGATCTCGTCCTGGATGTGGGCGTGGTCGGTCGTGTTCGGCTCGGGCTGGTCACAGGCGTTGCCACAACGGAAGAAGCAGGTCAGGTGCGACCGGGATCCGTGGCGGTTGCCGGTGGGGGCAAGCGCGAGCAGGGGCCGGTTCTCGGGAACGACGGAGGTCATGGGCGCAGCCGACCAGTCGCCGGTGAACCCCTCCGAGCCAGCAGGTTGCGTGTCGGTGAAGGTCGCGCGGGTAGGGGCTGTCGAGTTGAGCGTCGGTCCAGTGCGTGCATGAGTGCCGCCGACGGGGGAGACGGGCCGGAGGCCCGACGACCGAGGAGAAGGTGCTCAGGTGCGTGCTGGGGCGGCGGTCAGCCGACATGCCCTACCCGCGCGACCTTTTCGTGCGGACGGCCCGTGCCTGCTGTCCGGCGCGGCACGGCATGATGACGCCCATGGACCCCCGACCCACCGGCTCGGCGCGGGAGGTGACGGGCGTCTTCCTGCGCCTCGGGGTCATCGCGTTCGGCGGCCCGGCCGCCCACGTCGCGCTGATGCGCGAGGAGTTCGTACGACGGCGCGAGTGGGTCACCGACCAACGGTTCGCGGACCTGATGGGCGCCACCAACCTGATCCCGGGACCCAACTCGACCGAGCTCGCGATGCACCTCGGCCACGAGCGGGCCCGCTGGCGCGGCCTGGTGCTGGCCGGCCTCGGCTTCATCCTCCCGGCGGCGTTGATGGTCACCGCACTGGCCTGGGCCTACGTCGAGTACGGCGACACGCCTGCCATCGAGGGAGTCCTGTACGGCGTCGTGCCGGTCGTCGTGGCGATCATCGCCTGGGCGCTGGTCGGCCTGGGCAGGACCGTGCTCAAGTCGCCGTGGCTCGCACTCCTGGCGGCGGCTGCCCTGGCGTCGTACCTCCTCGGGGTGAACGAGCTCGTCGTGCTGTTCGCCGGCGCCCTGCTGGCCGCCGTCGCGCAAGCGGGCCAGGCGCTGTTCCGGGGCCGCGGCGAGCGACACCACCTGCTCGGGATCCCGCTGCTCGTCGGCTCCCCCGTCTTCACCGATCCGACCGGCACCCAGCTGGCCCAGCTGTTCTTCACGATGCTCAAGATCGGCTCGGTGCTCTACGGCAGCGGCTACGTCCTGCTCACGTTCCTCGAGGGCGACTTCGTGGACCGCCTCGGCTGGGTCACCCAGCAGCAGCTGATCGACGCCGTGTCGATCGGGCAGGTGACGCCCGGGCCGCTGTTCACCACCGCGACGTTCCTGGGCTACGTCATCGCCGGGTTCCCCGGCGCGTTCCTCGCCACCGTGGCGATCTTCCTGCCGTCGTTCATCTTCGTCGGACTGCTCACCCGGCTCGCCGACTGGCTGCGGTCCCGGGCGTGGACGTCGGCCCTGCTCGATGGCGTCAACGCCACGGCGCTGGCACTGATGGCGGGCGTCTCGCTCCAGCTCGGACGGACCTCGCTGGTCGACCCCCTGACGATCGCGTTGTTCCTCGCCACGCTGGTGCTGCTCTGGCGGACCAGGCTCAACAGTGTGTGGTTCATCGCTGCGGGCGCGCTCGTGGGCGTCGCCCACGTCCTCATCTGACCGGGTGGTGGCTGGTGATCGAGATCCGGTTGAAGGCGTTCATCGTGATGGCCACCCAGGCCACCGCCGCATAGGCCGCATCGCCCAGCACCGCACGAGCCTCGTCCTCGACGTAGCGACGCTCGAGGAGCTCGGGCAGCTGGGTGATCGACTCGGCCAGCTGCAACGCGGCCTGCTCCTGCTCGGTGAACAGGCTGGTCTCCGACCACGTCGACAGGACGGCGAGCCGCCGCTCCGTCTCTCCGGCCTCCACGGCCTGGCGGTGGTGCAGGTCGAGACAGTAGGCACAGCCGTTGATCTGGGAGACCCGCAGGTTGATCAGCTCGACGAGGATCCGTCCGATCCCGGCAGCCTCCGCTGCGTCACCGGCGGCCTGGGAGAGGCCGGTGGCGGCCTGGTAGACCGCCGGTGCGGCCTTGTCGAGGTAGAAGCCCTTCCTCACGTCACGGGGTCCGTGATGTCGTCGTACTCCGGGTGCTTGGTCAGCCACCGAGCGACGTACGGGCAGTGCGCGATGATCCGCTTCCCCTGGGCGCGTACGTCGGCGAGGGCGAACTCCACGAGCCCGCCGGCGAGCCCCCGGCCGCCGTACGCGTCGTCGACCTCGGTGTGGACGAAGTCGACGTGGACGTCGTCGGGCAGCCGGTACTGCGTGAAGCCGGCCAGAACGTCGACGTCCCGGATCTCGTAACGACGGAGATCCGGGACGTGGACGTAGGTGATGGTGCTGTTGTCAGGGGCCTCGCTCATGCCCCCAGCATGCCAGCACCCTTTTCAGGACGGGTGGATCAGCGCAGGTCGAACCGGTCCGCGTCCATGACCTTGACCCACGCGGCGACGAAGTCGTTGACGAACTTCTCCTTCGCGTCGTCGCTGGCGTAGACCTCGGCGAGGGCGCGCAGCTGCGAGTTGGAGCCGAAGACCAGGTCCGCCGCGGTCGCGGTCCAGCGGACGTCGTCCGTGGCGGCGTCGCGGATCTCGTAGACGTTCTCCTCGCCTTCCGAGACCTTCACGACGGTGCCGGGAGCGAGCAGGTTCACGAAGAAGTCGGTCGACAGGACGCCCGGCTTCTCGGTGAGCACGCCGTGCGTCGAGCCTGCCGCGTTGGCGCCGAGGGCGCGCAGTCCACCGAGGAGGACGGTCATCTCCGGCGCCGAGAGGCCGAGCATGTAGGCATTTTCGAGCAACAGCTTCTCGAACGGGAGCTTCTCGCCGGGGCGGACGTAGTTGCGGAATCCGTCGCCGCGCGGCTCGAGCACCTTGAACGACTCGGCGTCGGTCTGCTCCTGCGCGGCGTCGGTGCGACCGGGCGTGAACGGCACGGTCAGGTCGAAGCCGCCGTCGCGGGCAGCCTTCTCGACCGCGGCCGAGCCGGCGAGCACGATGAGGTCGGCCAGCGAGACCTTCTTCTCGCCCTGCGCGTCGAAGTCGGCCTTGACCTGCTCGAGCGTCGCGAGCACCGTGGCGAGCTGGTCGGGCTGGTTGACCTCCCAGTCCTTCTGCGGCGCCAGGCGGATCCGCGCTCCGTTGGCGCCACCGCGCTTGTCGGTGGTGCGGAAGGTTGCGGCCGATGCCCATGCGGTGGAGACCAGCTGCGACACGTCGATACCGGAGTCGAGGACCTTCGCCTTGAGCGCAGCGATGTCCTGCTCGTCGACCAGCGGGTGGTCCACGGCCGGAACGGGGTCCTGCCACAGCTGCGGCTCCGGCACCCAGGGGCCGAGGTAGCGCGACACCGGACCCATGTCACGGTGCAGCAGCTTGTACCAGGCCTTGGCGAAGGCCAGGGCGAACTCGTCGGGGTTCTCCAGGAAGCGGCGCGAGATCTTCTCGTACGTCGGGTCGAACCGCAGCGCGAGGTCGCTGGTGAGCATCGTCGGAAGCTTGTTGGGACCGCCATGGGCGTCGGGGATGATCGCCTCCGCGTCCTTGGCCACCCACTGCTTGGCGCCGGCCGGGCTCTCGGTGAGCTCCCACTCGAAGCCGAAGAGGATCTCGAAGAACCGGTTGCTCCACTGGGTCGGCTTGTCGGTCCAGGTGACCTCGAGGCCGGACGTGATGGCGTCGCCACCCTTGCCGGTTCCGAACTCGCTCTTCCAGCCCAGGCCCTGCGCCTCGATCGGCGCGCCCTCGGGCTCGACGCCGACGAGGTCCGCGTCGCCAGCACCGTGGGTCTTGCCGAAGGTGTGACCACCGGCGATGAGCGCGACGGTCTCCTCGTCGTTCATCGCCATCCGGGCGAACGTGTCGCGGATGTCGCGCGCCGAGGCGAGCGGGTCCGGGTTGCCGTTGGGGCCCTCGGGGTTGACGTAGATCAGGCCCATCTGGACCGCACCGAGCTGCTCGGAGAGCTCGCGTTCGCCGCTGTAGCGCTCGTCGCCGAGCCACGTGTCCTCGGGACCCCAGAAGATCTCCTCGGGCTCCCAGACGTCCTCGCGGCCGAAGGCGAAGCCGAAGGTCTTGAAGCCCATCGACTCCAGCGCGACGTTGCCGGCCAGCACGAGCAGGTCGGCCCACGAGATCTTCTGGCCGTACTTCTGCTTGACCGGCCAGAGCAGGCGGCGGGCCTTGTCCAGGTTGCCGTTGTCGGGCCAGCTGTTGAGCGGGGCGAACCGCTGGCCGCCGTCACCGGCGCCACCGCGACCGTCGTAGATGCGGTAGGTACCGGCCGCGTGCCAGCTGAGCCGGATCATCAGGCCGCCGTAGTGGCCGAAGTCGGCGGGCCACCAGTCCTGGGAGTCCGTGAGGACGTCGACGACGTCCTGCTTGAGCGCCTCGAGGTCGAGGGTGGCCAGCGCGGCGGCGTAGTCGAAGTCGGCGCCGAGCGGGTTGGACGCCGGGGCGTGCGCGTGCAGCACCGACAGGTCCAGCTGGTTGGGCCACCAGTCCTGGTTGGACCGCGGGCGGTGCCCCTTGGGCTCCGGTGCGTCCAGAGCGGGGTTCTCGCTCTCGCTGCCGTCGTGGGCGACGGGGCAGCCTGCCTGGTTCTCGGACATGCTCAACCTTTCGGGGGTGTTCGTTCAGGTGTGGGCGGAACAGTCGGGGCACAGGCCCCAATAGATGACCTCGGCCTCGTCGATGACGAAACCGTGGGAGTCGGAAGCGGTCAGGCACGGCACGTGCCCCACCGCGCAGTCCACGTCGGCGATCGACCCGCAGGAGCGGCACACGACGTGGTGGTGGTTGTCATCGGTCCGCGTCTCGTAGCGGGCCACCGAACCGGCAGGCTTGATGCGGCGCACGAGTCCGGCCTCGGTGAGGGTGTGCAACGAGTCGTAGACCGCCTGGTGCGACACGTCCGGGACGACGGACCGCGACGCCGCGATCACCGATTCCGTGTCGGCGTGCGGGTGCGCATGCACGGCCTGCAGCACGGCCAGCCGGGGCTGGGTGACGCGCAGGTCGACGTCTCGCAGCAGCTGCTGGAAGTCGGGAGCGGTCACGTTCGACAGTCTGCCACTAATCTTGAATGAGTCAAGACTGGCTCCGGCGCGTCCCCGATCTCCTTGCCCACGGCGCGAGCCGATAGCGTCACGACATGGCACACCAGATGAGGGTCCGACGCGCCTTCGCCCGCGGCGCACTGCGTACGACGAGGTGGCGCCTCGTGGGCGACGTACCCCAGACCGGCATCCTCGTCGGCGCTCCGCACACCTCGAACTGGGACTGGGTCGCGATGCTGCTGATCGCCTGGTCCAACGGACGCAGCCCCCAGGTCCTGATCAAGGAGAGCTTCTTCAAGGGGCCCATCGGCTGGCTCATGCGCAAGACCGGCGGGATCCCGCTGGACCGCAAGAACCCGGGCGCCACGATCCGCGCGCTGCTCGAGGAGGCCGCGGGCGACGAGCCGTTCCTGCTCGTCATCGCGGCCGAGGGCACACGTGGCAAGGGCGAGTACTGGAAGCCCGGCTTCTACCGGATCTCCCAGCAGACCGGCCTGCCGATCAGCCTCGGCTTCATCGACTCCCCCACCCGGACCCTCGGCATGGGCCCGACCTTCAGTCCGTCGGACGACGTCGTCGCCGACATGGACTTCGTGCGCGCCTTCTACGCCGACAAGATGGGCGTCCGTCCGGAGAACCGGACCGAACCGCGGCTCCGCGAGGAGAACGCGGCGGACTGAGTCGTCGGGGCCTTCAGGTCCCGTGGCACCCTTTGCCCCATGTTCGAGGCCATCGGGTACGTCGGCGCGGTGGGCTCCGCCAGCATGTGGGCTCCGCAGGCCGTTCGGGTGGTGCGCCTGCGCCGCGACGTCGAGGCCCTCGCGGCGATCAGCGCGTCGGCGTACGCGATCGCGGTGGGGTTCAACGCACTGCTGGTGGTCTACGGCAGCAGTGCCCACGCGGTGCCCGTGGTGGTGGCCGGCGTCCTCAACCTGGCCTGCGCCACGTTGATCTTCGGCATGCTCCAGCGGGCGAGGCGGCGGGCCACGTGAGCGTTGCCCTGGGGTTGCTGGTGGGCGTCGTCGACGTCGCACAGTTCCTGCCGCATGCCCGCCGCACGATCGACAAGCGCCACGACGTCAAGGCGATGAGCGGCCTGAGCGTGTGGACCTGGACCATCGCGACCGCGCAGGGCCTCGCCTGGATCGTGTACGGCGCCGCGAACGGCCTGCTGCCGATCCTGCTGCCGAACCTGGTGATCACGCCGGTCTGTGCAGCGATCCTCACGATGCGCCTCGCGGCCGGTGCGAAGGGGGCAGACGATCCGGACTGAGCGGCGTACTGTGCGGAAGGTCGTCCAGATCCCAGCAGGAGGTCCCACGTGAGTCGGTTGCGTCAGTCAGCAGTGGTGTTCGTCGGTGCGTTGTCCCTGGCGGGAGGCCTGGTGGCGACGGGTCCTGCTGGTGCGGACAAGGGCGGCAGCAACAGCGCCACCGGCACGGGCCGGATCTTCATGGTCAACCCGGTCCAGTCGAGCAACGACCAGGACCTGACCGACCAGAAGGATTCCGCGGGCGCCGTACCCGACAGCGCGTACACCGACGCCCAGTTGCGCAACCTCGACGGCTCGGGCTACCTCCGCGGCAAGTGGGTCACCGTCGAGTCGAGCACCGGCACGCCCGCCTTCAGCAGGACGAACACCTACCTCTACAACCGCTCGCAGGACCAGTTCGAGCAGGTGATGGCGTACTTCTGGGTCAACCAGGCGCAGGAGTACCTGCAGTCCCTGGGCTTCGACAACATCCTGCACAAGCCGTTCCCCGTGAAGATCAACCAGTACGGCGGCGACAACAGCTACCAGACCGACAAGCCCTTCCGCGTGCGACTCGGCAAGGGTGGGGTCGACGACGCGGAGGACGCCGAGGTGATCGTCCACGAGTACGGCCACGCCGTGCACCAGTCGCAGGTCCCCGGCTACGGCCAGAGCCTCGAGGCCGGTTCGATCGGTGAGTCCTTCGGCGACTACCTCGCGGTGACCGTCGGCCTCGACGCCGCGGCCACCCACGGCTGGCCGGTCGCCGCCGACCCGTCGTGCCCGATGGACTGGGACGCGACGTCGTACACGGACGCACCGCACTGCATCCGCAGCTTCCACACGGACCTGACCGTCGAGGACAAGATCGACCAGGTCCACCACGACGGACAGATCTGGTCCCAGGCGCTGTGGGAGATCCGCAACGACTACGTCGCCCTGGGCGGGACGACGAAGGACTGGGACCGGACGCTGATCGCCTCGCAGTTCAACTACGCGCCCGACACGTCGTTCTCAGACGCTGCCGCCGCGACGTACGCCGAGGCGCTGACCGACGGCCCCGCGTTCGCCGCTGCCGTCAAGGCCCGGTTCGCCGATCGCGGGATCACGTTCTGAGCGGAGCCCCCAGCCGAGCCCGCACGCGATGAGCGTGATCGCGGTCAGCACGTAGAGGTTGCCGGACAGCCCCTGCCAGAGGTTCCAGTCGTACTCGACCCCGTTGCGGAACGGCGCCCACCAGATCGCCCGCGACGCGGCGATGACGACGACGGCACCTGCGACCACCCGCGCCCGGGGCAGGCCGCTGAGCCACAGGGCGAGGACGATCGGCACGAACCAGACCCAGTGGTGGTCCCACGAGATCGGTGACGCGAGCACCATGCCGAGGGCAGCCATGCCGACCGCCAGGGGGCGGGCCGCCGGCGACGTCGAGCGCCACAGGAGCGCGGCTGCGACGAGCGAGAGGGCCGCGACGGAACCCGCGACCACGAACCACAGCGAGGTCGATGCCTCGTGCCCGAGCAACCGGCTCAGGGTGCCCAGCACGGACTGGTTGCCGGCGTACTCGACGCCCCCGATCCGGCTCGGGTCCCACAGGATTTCCGTCCAGTAGGCCACCGACGCGGTGGGTGCGAGCGCCGCACCCACGAGGACCGTGGCCGCAAAGCTCCCGACGGCGACGCCGGCGGCGCGGCGCTGCCCGACCACCAGGAGGAACGCCACGAAGAACAGCGGCGTCAGCTTGATGCCGGCGGCGATCCCGACCAGCCAGCCCGCGTGCCGCCGTTCGGGACGCAGGACGTCGGCCAGGATCGCGGCCATCAGGAAGAGGTTGACCTGGCCGTACGACAGCGTCGACCACACCGGCTGGCTCAGCAGCGCCACCGCCGTCAGGACCGGCACCACCATCGCCGGGTACGTCGACCCGCCGGCCTCGAGCGTCGCGTGGATGGCCCACGCCAGCACGAGCACGCACGCCGCCGACCAGAGCGCGGC
>NZ_JBMCZA010000221.1:36284-46774 GCF_048654705.1 Nocardioides sp. CPCC 206348 | reverse complement strand
GCCGAGCTCGTAGACGCGCAGGTCGATGAACCAGTCCCGCTGCCAGGCCAGCAACGCGCACCACAGCCCCACGCCGACAGCGAGGGCGGCGGTCAGGCGACGGGCGGTCCGGGAGGATTCCACCCGGTCGAGGCTAGGCGTGCCCAGCGGCACGATCCGCCTCAGGGAAGCCGAAGTACCGAGACTTCACCCGCCCGTCGTCGACCCGACAGGCTGCCGCCCCGTGTCGTCCAGCTGCAGCGTCGGCCAGCCGTCAGCCGAGGGCCCCGAGCATGGGCTGGGACTCGATCAGACCCTCGTCGCTGGGCGCCTGGTGCTCGTCGAACACCCGTGCATGCTGACGAGCGCGCAGCTCGAGATGCGCCTCGGCCGGCCTGAGGTACCCGTAGCGCTCCCGCGCTTCGGCGGGAGTGAGCACGACCGGGTTCACCGGCGGGATCCCCCGCCAGTGCGGCTCCACGATCGGGAGGGTCCGCGGCGCCAGGATGCCGAGGATGAACCGCTGGACCGGGCGGCTCCGGTGCAGGACGGCCATCATCACCCGCAGGATCACGGTGACCGCGACGTCCGTGGCGCGCGACTGCCGGATGTCGGCGAGACGGCGCATGTGTCGCGGCAGGGTGGCGATCGTTCCCTTGCAGATCAGCCAGTTGGCGACGGGGCGGGCCAGGCGAGGAGCCCCTTGCGCGGAACGATCTCGTTGGCACCGTTCAGCAGATGGTGCATCATCCGCTGGGTGGCCTCGCTCGCGGCCAGCCTCGGGCGCCACCCCTCGAAGTAGGCCCGCACCTCCGCACGCGTGCGGGGTACGGCGGCCGGGTCGCAGGTCTGGAACTCTGCGGCGATGGCACACTCGGCCCAGAACTGGTTCACCTCGTCCTCGGTGAGCTTGCCGGGACCGAACGTCTCGTAGGCCGTCAGCACCGAGTGCCAGCCCGTGACCATCCAGAGCTGGGAGTCCGGGTCGTTGGCGTCGTACCGATTGCCACTGACGGGCTCGATGCCAATCGCCTTCGAGTGGATCTTGACGAGGACGTCGGCCATCTTCGCGACGCTCTGGCTGTCGGCGAAGGCGACCGCGGCGAAGTACTGGACCGTGCGCGCGTAACGGGTGTCGAGCCGGTCGTAGTTCGCGCCGGTGTTGTGCACTGCGGCGAGCAGGTTGGGATCCAGTTCCTCGATCGTCACCGCGCGCGTGATGCCGATCAGCGGGGTCGTGGGATGTCCCCACACGCGGTGCGTGATCGAGTCCGGCCCGAAGAACCCGTGGTCCTCGTGGGGCGTGATCTCGCGGCGTGCCTTGTGCTGGGCCATGGGAGTCCTCACGGGTTCATCGAGTAGGCGCCGGCGGTCGAGCGGGCGTCGGCCCAGACCCGGGCAGAGCGCTCGGCGTCGAAGATGGGGCGACGCTGGATCGCGTTGGCACCCTTCACCTGGGCGTTGGTCAGGGACGGCTTCCTCGTGAGGTTCAAGGCGTGGGCCGAGACGTCGCCGACCAGCACCTCGAAGATGCTGTCGACGAGGTCGTCCTCAACGCTCGAGATGCCGGCCTGCTGCAGGATGAGGTCGCCGTACGCGACGGTGGTGAAGATGTCACCGACGACCAGCAGGAGGTCCAGGTCGCGCATCTGCTCCTTGCTCAGCGGGGTCGCGCCGAGCAGGGCCTGGAACGCATCGACCTGCTCCAGGAGGAGCTTCACGTTCGGGAGGGTCGCCCAGTCGGCGTAGACCGCACGCCAGTCGTGGAAGACGACCTTGCTCAAGCCCTGGGTCGGCCCCTGGTTCCACAGGTAGACGTCGTCCGCGGTGTCACGACGGCGCGGCGGCAGGTCCGGCGACGTGGCGGCGAGCCGGGCACCGAGGGGCTTGGCGGCACGGATCGCAGCCCGGGTGGCCTTGAACGCCGGAGCGAAGGCCGCGTCGGGAACCTTGCTGGCCTTGCCCCGGACCGCGAGGAGGGCAAGGCTCGGGTCGGTCGGGCTGAAGATGTAGTTCTGCAGGAACTTGAGCGACAGCGCCATGTTGAGGTGGACGGTGCCTTCGAGGCGCGGGAGCCCCATCATCGCGATGGCGCCGACCGGGTAGTACATGTCGTTCTCGAAGCCGCGGGCCGCGATGCAGTCGGCGATCAGGTCATAGATCCGGGCACCCTGACGGCTGACGGTCATCTTCTCGATGGCGTCGAACAGCAGGTAGCGACGGTCGTCGGCAGTGCCGGAGCGCATGTAGTCGACCGCACGCTCGGAGAAGAGGTCCATGGCCTGCAGGCGGATCCAGCTCTCCGTGAAGTTCGCACGCACCTGGGCGAAGTCGGTGACCTTGGTGTCGAACAGCACCCGGTTGTCGGCGTGGGTGAGGCCCTCGTGCCAGATGTGCTGCGTCGCACCGACCGCACCGAAGCCGATGTTGAACTTGCCCACGTTGACCGTGTTGATCGCCGCGTCGAACGCCTCGGAGCCGACGTGGATGATGTCCTCCTCGCGGACCGGGTAGTCCTCGAGGTCGAACGCGGCGACGTAGATCTGCGAGTTGACGACGTTCTTCCGCAGCTTGTACGCCGGGTGCTGGCTGTCCGCGACGAAGAAGACGTAGCCGTCCTGGGTGGTCGGTCCGGTGGGGAGGCCCTCGATGCGGCCGAAGACCGACACCATCCCGGCCTTGTTGCCGTTGCCGATGTAGTACTTGCCGCCGTTCGCCTTGTAGCCGCCCTTGCCGTCGGGGGTGAGCACCATGTCGGAGGTGTAGACGTCGGCCCCGTGATCGCGCTCGGACAGACCGAACGCGAAGATCTCGCCGTCGTCGAGCAGTTGCGCGGCCCGGCGCTTGACCACCTCGTTGCCGGTCTGCCAGATGGGCCCGAGGCCCAGGATCGTCACCTGCCAGACGTACCAGTACGACATGCCGTAGAAGCCGAGGATCTGGCTGTACTTGGTGACGCGGGACTCGTCCCAACGCTTGTTCGGGTCACCGTCGGCCTGCGCCGCGGGGGTCAGCAGCGTCGCGAACACCTTCTCCTTCTTCTGGAACTCGAGGAACTCGTCGAACCAGACCCGGTCGCGGTCCTGCTGGAGCAGCCACCCCTTGCCCTTGCCCTCGAAGAAGTCGATGGTCGCCTCGAAGATCCGGCGCGTCTCGGCGTCGAACTCGGCGAAGTCAGGCTTGTGCGGGTTGAACAGGCTCATCAGGGATCTCTCCATCCAGAAGGGGTGGAGCGAGATTAATACATCAATGTAGGAAAATGCTACATCCGTGCAGGAAATCACGGGATCGCCTACTCTCACCCCATGCCTTCGAGCACGACCACCCACGCAGGACGCCAGCGCGCCGCCCATCTCGGACCGGAACGCCGACGCCCCCAGGTCCTCGACGCCGCCCTGACCATCGCCGTGCGCGACGGGATCGGCGCCGTGACCGTGGGATCCGTGGCGGCGGCGATGGGCGTCACGCGCCCTGTCGTCTATGCGTGCTTCTCCGACCGGATCGAGCTGGTCGACGCTCTCCTCGACCGGGAGACCACGAACCTGGTCGAAGCGGTCCTCGTGGCGCTGCACAGCTCCGCGAATGCCGACGATCCGGAACGGGCCTTCATCGACGGGTTCCGGGCACTACTGCACTCTGCAGCGAACTCCCCCGACACCTGGCGCCTCGTCTTCGCCGGCGAGCCCGACCCGGCCATCGCCGAACGCTTCCGTTCCGGGAAGGCCCTCGTCCAGGCGCGCACCGTCGAGTGGATCCGACCTGCCATGGAGCACTGGTGGCAGACCCCGGACCTGGAGCGCAAGCTGCCCGTGCTCATCGACCTGTTCCTGGCAGCCTGCGAGTCAGCGGTGCGCTCCCTCCTCGACCCGGACAACGACTGGGGTCCCGACGACCTCGGCACCTTCATCGGCAAGGCGATCCACGGGGTGTTCAGGGACGCCTGACCTCACGGCAGCGCTCCCCAACGATCAGCTACCGGGGTGGGTGTGAACCACAGCTGTCGCGCACGATCAGCTTGGTCGCGAGCACGGTACGACGCCGACGAGGTCGCTTGCCCTGGATCAGCTCGGCGAGTGCGTGCATGGCCTGGAGCCCGATCTGTCGCGCGGGGACTTCGACCACGGTCAGTGCCGGGTCGACCAGTGACGCGAGGGGAGAGTCGGTGTATCCCACGACTGCAAGATCGTGCGGGACCCGCAGGCCTTGCACCTTGGCTTCGGCCATGGCTCCGAGAGCGAGGTTCGAGCCTCCGGCAAGGATCGCCGACGGTGGATCGGGAAGTTGCAGCAGCCGGGCCATCGCACTGCGTCCGGCCTCGACGGTGAAGTCCGGAACCTCCGCCACGAGGTCGGGAGACGGTACGACGCCGGAGTCCTCCAGCGCGCGCACGTAACCGCGGTGGAGCTCAGCGACGTTGTGCCACGCCAGCGGCGCCGTGACGAAGCCGATCCGGTCGTGGCCGTGCTTGCGAAGGTGCTCGGTCGCCGCGTACCCCGCATCGGCCCCATCGAACACGAGGCTGTATCCACGTCGATCCGGCTGGTCGACGTAGACGATCGGCAACGAGGTGTCGTCCTGTCCCGCGAACCGGTCCCCCGGCAGGTCGCCGGTCGAGACCGCGATGATCCCGTCCACTCCTCGGGCGACGAGTCGCCGGATCATCGCCTGGGCAAGGCTCGCCGAGTCGCGGGTGTCCACGATCAGCACCAAGGTCCCCCGCTCTCCGGCAACCTCCTCGATCCCTCGTAGCAGTGGGAGGTAGAACGGATCCAGCCCCCCGATGAGCACGGCGATCGTATTGGCCCCGAAGGCGAGGGCACCGCCTGCGGCAGCCCTCGGCGATGACTCCACCACCACGGTGCCGACGCCGTGGCGCGTCTGCACCAGCCCGTCTGTCTCCAGCTTGGCGTAGGCAGCACGGACCGTGTTCATGTTGACGCCGAGCTCGTTGGCGAGAGCGCGCACGGGCGGCAGCCGGTCACCGGGGGCGAGCTCGCCGTCTGCCAGCTGCAGTGCGATCCGCGAGCGAATCTGCTCGGCAATGCCCAGCCCGGTCCGGGGGTCGAGTTCGAAGGTTGACAGTTCGTCCTCCACATGCTTACTGTTTCAGTGTTATAGAACAGTGTACATCATTCCAGGGGATCAGCACTGCAACTGTGCCAGCACCCCGTGGTCAGTCAGTGAGGAACCCACCATGAAGAAGCTCAAGATCCGGAGACGGAGTGCACTGGCCGTCGGGCTGACCATCGGCCTGGCCGGCGGCATCGCCACGGTCGCCGGTGCGGCCATCCCCGGCGCCGACAAGGTCATCAGGAGTTGCTACGACCCGAGGTCGGCGTACGTCCGGGTCATCGACACCGAGGCCGGACAGACCTGCACGACCGCGGAGAAACCCCTCAACTGGAATCAGACCGGACCGCAAGGTCCCGCCGGACCCACCGGCTTGACGGGCCCCGCCGGGCCGAAGGGTGCCACCGGACCCACCGGCGCCACCGGAGCGCAGGGGCCTGCTGGTCCCGCTGGTCCCGCCGGTCCCGCCGGTCCCGCCGGCGGGTACCAAAGGGTCAGTCGCGGTGAAGGATGTGCCGGTACCTGCACCAGCGAGTGGTACAACACCTACCTCGAGGCCTGGGCCGGCTGCCCCTACGGCATGACGCTGGTCGGCGGTGGGTTCGAGATGAAGCCTGGCAGGTACAGCAACGGAAAGGTCTATCCGGTCGAGGTCCAGAAGAACGCACCGTACCCGGGCTACGACTACTGGGTCGTCGGCGTCACCGTCCCGCAGCAGCTCACGTTCATGGACCTCAAGGTCTACGCGATGTGCGTCGCCAAGTAGCCGCGTAGCCCGGCGCACCCGGAAAACGCAAGGACCGCCTCCCCTTGTCGGAAGACGGTCCTTGTTCGGTGGAGCTGAGGGGATTCGAACCCCTGACCCCCTGCATGCCATGCAGGTGCGCTACCAGCTGCGCCACAGCCCCAAACTCAGTTTCCCCGCCGGAGCGGATCAACCTGCGGAATACTAACCAACCCTGCCCGAGGAGGTGAAATCGGGGTCAGAGGTTGTACGCCGCCAGCGCCCAGTCGCCCGTGGTGCGCTGCTCCAGGACAACTCGTCCGCAGTTGCCGAGGGCCCGGAGATCGCGCGCGAACGCCAGCGGCCAGCCGAGGAAGGCCACCAGTCCCGTTCGGGTCGCCGCACCGTGGGACACCGCGACTCCGGTCTCCCCCGGCCCCAGCGCGGCCGCCAGGTCGCGGATCGCGGAGGTGAAGCGGACCGAGACCTCGGCGGGCGATTCCGCGCCCGGGATCTCCTCCCAGTCACCGCGCCGGAAGCGCTCGAAAGCGGCCTCGTCCTGCGCGAGGAGCTCGGCGTGGGACTGGCCCTGGTACTCCCCCAGGCGGAACTCCCTCAGCCGGGCGTCGTACGACGGCACGAGGCCGGCTTCCTTGGCGACCTCGTCGGCGGTCATCCGGGCCCGGGCGAGGTCGCTGGACCACACCAGGGCAGGCTCCATCGCCGCGATCAACGGTGCGACCGAACGGGCCTGCCCGACCCCGACGTCGTCGAGCTCGACATCGAGCTGTCCCTGGATGCGGTGTTCGGCGTTCCACGCCGTCCGGCCGTGCCGGAGCAGGACGATCCGACGTGCGTCGCTCATTCCGAAGGTGCGTTGATCTCGGCCGGGAGCTCGATGACCGGGCAGTCGCGCCACAGGCGCTCGAGGGCGTAGAACTCGCGCTCCTCGCTGTGCTGGACGTGGATCACGATCTCGCCGAAGTCGAGGAGCACCCAGCGGCCGTCGCGGTGGCCCTCACGGCGGATCGGCTTCGAGCCGAGCTCACGCAGCTTGTCCTCGATCTCCTCGACGATGGCGCGGACCTGGCGGTCGTTGGCGCCGGAGGCGAGCAGGAAGGCGTCGGTGATGGCGAGCTGCTCGCTGACGTCGAAGGCGAGCTGGTTGGTCGCGAGCTTCTCGGCAGCAGCGAGCGAGGCTGCGCGGATGAGCTCGACGGCGTGGTCGGTGGCGGTCATGTGTCTCCGGACTGATCGTGAAGGGTGTCGCTGTCTGACACGGGGCGGGGATAGAGCCCGTGCTTGGTGATGTATTGCACGACGCCGTCAGGCACGAGGTACCAGACGGGCTGGCCCCTTCGTTGCCTCTCGCGGCAGTCGGTCGAGGAGATCGCCAGTGCGGGGATCTCCACCATGGTGACGCGCTCGGGCGGAATCTTTGCCAACGTCGCGGGATCCATCTCTGCACCCGGGCGGGTACAGCCGACGAAATGGGCCAGTTCGAAGAGCTCCTCGGCGTCGCGCCAGCTGAAGATGTCGGTCAGCGCGTCGGACCCGGTGATGAAGTAGAGATCGGCTTCCGGGCGCTCCTTGCGGAGGTCGCGCAGCGTGTCGATCGTGTACGTCGGCCCCTTGCGGTCGATGTCGACGCGGCTCACCGTGAACCGCGGGTTCGCGGCCGTGGCGATCACCGTCATCAGGTAGCGGTGCTCGGCCGGCGACACTGCGCGGTCGGCCTTCTGCCACGGCTGGCCCGTCGGGACGAAGACGACCTCGTCGAGGTCGAACCAGCCCTGGACCTCCGACGCAGCCACGAGGTGGCCGTGGTGGACGGGGTCGAAGGTGCCGCCCATCACCCCCAGGCGGATGCGCCGTCCGGGGTCCGAGGCCGACACCGGGCGGTCAGCTGTGTTCGCGGCCGCCGCCGAAGGCGACCAGGCCGATCAGCAGGAGCAGCAGGAGGGCAAGGACGCCACCACCGATGAACCACGGGTTGACGGCGGGCTCGCCGTGCTCCTCGGCGGCACTGGCGACGGCGAGAGCGAGGGTGCTGATCTGGCTGAGCATGGCCGGATCCTATCGAATGTCCCCGGCGGCAGCGTGGCGGGCGGTCTCGAGACGGTTGCTGCGCAACCTCCTCGACCAACGGGCGGTTCAGTGCAGGGCGAAGTCGACGCCCAGGAAGAGCAACGTGAACCGGATCGTCCGGCCGACGAAGACCGTCGGGACGAACGCCCACATCGGCATCTTGAGCAGCCCGCCGACCGCGGCCATGACCAGCAACGGCGGGATCCCGACCGAGGCTGCCACGAACATCACGCCGATGGCGTACCAGGGGCGCCCCTGCATCCGGGCGACCCACTTCTCGTAGCCGGCCTTCACCTTCGGCGAGGACAGCTTCTTCTGGGCCCAGGCCGAGTCGGCCCCGCGGCGGGCCGCTTCGTACCAGACCACCTTGCCGACAGTCGCGCCCGCGCCGGCCGCGATGCCCAGGGCGATCGCGGTCGCCGTACCACCGTCGGCAGCACCGGCGCCGACGATGTAGACCTCCATCGGGAGGAAGGGGAGCAGGGCCGAGGCAATGCTGAAGGCAAACGTCGTCAGCCACAGGATCATGCCGGCCCCCGCATCACTGGTCCGGGGCCTGCTCGCGCGCGGGGACCGGAATCCCCAGCTTCAGCAACCAGCCCAGCGAGACGCACTTCAGGACCAGCAGTCCCACCGCGATCACGATGCCGAGCCACACCCAGCCGGTCACCAGCAGGATCACGGCGAAGGCGCCGGAGTTGGCCGCCTTGCCGATCCGCGACCAGTTCCAGAGGTAGATCCGGCGGTCGACGACGTGGAAGTAGTTGGGGCTGCGGATCGGCCACGCGAGGAACGCCAGCGAGAGGTACATGTCGATGACCATGAACTCGAACAGGTAGATCGCGATCGGGATCCCGATCCACGTCATGGGTTCGTCACTGAGGTAGCCGCTCGGTTCGAGCCAGATCAGCCCGACGTACAGCGCGCCGCAGCTCAGCCGGTCGCACATCATGTCGACGACCGCGCCCATCCGGGTCTCGCAGTCGAACCACCGAGCCCATTCGCCGTCGATGCTGTCGCCGACCCAGTAGACGACGAGGCCCACGACGATCAGGGTGAGGCTTTCGTCGTACGCCGCCCAGACCGCGATGGCCAGGGTGATGGCCGTACGGATGAACGTGATGATCGTGGCTCCGGTGAAGAGCCGTTCGACGGACGGATCCGCATAGATCCGGTCCGGGGAGCCTGCCATGTCGCGAAACCTACCGCGCGCCCGAAGAACGCCCGACGACACACCCCCAGTAGTTCCCGGGATTCATCGACCGTCCACCTCCGTTGCCTAGCGTCGCAAGCGTGATCTGGATGGCTGTCGCCTTCGCGCTCGCGAGCGCCGTGACCACGTCGCTGTCGACCTCGACCCAGCACCTGGCCACCGGAAAGGCACCCACCGGCACCGGCGCAGCGGGCCTGATGCGCTTCCTCGTACGACGTCCCGAATGGCTCCTCGCGCTGGCGCTGGGGCCGGTCGGCTTCACGTTCCACGTGCTGGCACTCGACAACGGACCGATCGCCCTCGTGCAGCCGATCGCCATCATGGGCATCGTCTTCGCGGTACCGGTTCGGGCGGCCCTCGCGCGCACCTGGCCGGCCCGCGCCGAGCTCGGTGCCGTGGCGGTCACGGCACTGGCCATCGCCGCGCTGCTCCTCGCGTCCGACGTCCGCCCGGCCCCCAGCGGGCCCGACCCGTTCACCCTGCTGGTGGCGTCGTGCGCGTGCGGGATGGCCGCTCTCGCAGCCGTGGCGGTCGCCGGGGCACTCGCCCGGCCCGTCGCGCGTGCCTTCGCCCTGGGCTGTGCGTCAGGGGTTCTCTTCGGCCTGATGGCGGTGCTGATCGAGGCCTGCCAGCTGCACCGCGACGAGCACGGCTGGGTCGGACTGGCCACCGCGTGGCTTCCCTACGCCCTCGTGGCGTCCGGGCTCGGCGGCATCTGCGTCAACCAGCTCGCGTACCGCTCAGCCCGCCTGTCCGCCTCGATGCCGGTCCTGAACGTCGTGAACTGCCTGCTCACCCTCGGGTTCGCCCACGTCGTCCTCCGCGAGGTGCCCCACCACACCCCCGGGTCTGCCCTGGTGTCGATCGCCGCGCTGCTGGCGATGGCGTGGGGGTTGTGGCGCCTGGCCCGCCTCGAGGACCTAGCGGACGTGGCCGTCGCCGATGACGACGTACTTGGTCGACGTCATCTCGGGCAACCCCATCGGACCGCGCGCGTGTAGCTTCTGGGTGCTGATGCCGATCTCGGCACCGAATCCGAACTCGCCGCCGTCGGTGAACCGGGTGGAGGCGTTGACCAGGACGGCTGCGGAGTCCACCTCCGCCACGAACCGGCGTGCCGCACCCTGGTCCTCGGTGACGATCGCGTCGGTGTGACCGCTGGACCAGGTGTGGATGTGCTCGAGTGCCGCCTCCAGGTCGGGTACGACGCGCGCGGCGATGTCGAGCGAGAGGTACTCGGTGGCCCAGTCGTCTTCGGTGGCCGGGACGACGTCGTCATGCTCCGAGAACGCGTCGTCGCCGTGCAGGACGACCCCGGCGTCCTGGAGCGCTGCGACCACGCGGGGCAGGAACTCGGCGGCCGCGGACTCGTGGACGAGCAGGGACTCGGCCGCGTTGCAGACGCTGGTGCGATGG